>CAYZYB010000399.1:0-5227 GCA_964481505.1 uncultured Planctomycetaceae bacterium
GGTGAAGAAGCCTTCGCCACGCACTGACAATTCCAACGACGGCAACATTGTCTTGCCTTTAAAATATCCAGCCGCAATCTGATCGGCAGATGCTCCTCCGGAATTCAGCTTCACGCCGTCAAACGCACCACCAGTCAGCCATGTCGCCGTTCCCGCAATATGACCGTTGCCGCGCGGTGTCCACATGTTTCGAAAAATCGTGAGGTCATCCCGAAACGGCTCCAACGACGACATCCGTTTGTTAAGTTTTAACAGACGACCATTGCCGTCAAGCTTTTCCGGTTGCCACGCACCTTCTGCCACACCATTCGGAATGTACAAATAGGCGAGCCGTGTTGATGGCGGCGTTCGCTCCGCAGCACGGAGATCAGGCCCCAACATAACGTCCAGTAGCGGCAGCGAAACAGCAGCACCAATCCCCCGTAGCAAAGTCCGTCGCGGAATGTGCCAGTTACTAAACATTAAGAGTTCCCTTTGACATTTCTTCGTTGTCCTTTTCCACGAATCGCGCCTACCGCTTCGGCTGATACAATTCACTCCTGCTTCATCAGGAATGTATCGCTCTGCACGATCGCATGAACCAGCATTCGCATGCGCCGCTTATCCATTTCCAATTCATGGACCACGTCGCGAACCACCGCCTCATCATAATATTCCAACTGACGACCCAATGCGTAGGAAAACATCTTTCGCGTCACCTGCAAGGTCAAGTCGTCCATTCTTTCTGCCAACAGCGCATTACAGAGTCCGTTAAGCCCTGAGAACTTTTCTCCGCCTGGCAATTGGCCCGATGCATCAATCTGCTTCCCGCGACGTTTGGTGCGATGTCGTCCGAACCACCCAAATTCTTCCAATGCAAAACCAAGTGGATCAATCTGACTGTGGCACGCATAGCAATTCGGATTGTCTCGATGCATCACCAGCTTTTGCCGAGGCGTCAGTCGTTCGTTCCTGGCCACCCGCTCATTGAATTCACTGACGTTCGGCGGGGGCGGCGGTGGAGGCGTCCCGAGCAGCTCCGACAATATCCAGTTGCCACGAACAACCGGACTTGTACGACCAGGAAACGAGGTAACAGCCAGAATACTCCCGTGTCCAAGCAATCCGCGACGCGGAGAATCCGTCAACGCCACCAACCGGAATTCATCACCGCGAACTCCCGACATCCCATAGTGCCTGGCAAGCTCTTCGTTCACAAAGGTGTAGTCTGCATCGATCAGTCGATCCAGTTGTTCGTTCTGCACCATCAACGCATGAAAAAACATCGCCGATTCTTTCTGCATCGCTGCAATCAGCGAGTCCGTCTGCCACGGATTGTCGATTGGTGAACGCGGCACCCGCTTCAATGCGCCAAACCCCAGCCACTGCGACGCAAAAACAGTACCCAACGTTGTCGAACGTGGATCGTCCAGCATCCGTTGTGTTTGGGATCGCAGAACCTCCGCTTCGCGAAGTCGGCCAGCTCTGGCCAGAGAAAACAATTCCTCATCCGGCATCGAAGCCCATAAGAAATACGAAAGTCGGCTGGCGATTTCCCAGTCGGTAATCCGAAACGGCTGACCAGACTCACCTCCACTCTGCTCAGAACGAATCAGAAAACCAGGCGACGACAGTACAACACGAATCACGTCTTTCATCGCCGCTTTGCGTGAACGCCCGCTTTTAACCCGTTCCTCGAAATAACCAACGAGTGCCGTCACTTCTGCATCGGAAACAGGCCTCCGATAAGCTCGACTTATAAGCCGAGCGACAATCTTTTTTGCCCCGTCGACTTGAGAGAGTCTTTGATCTCCCAACAAACCCGACCACCCTACCGGCTGATCGGAATCAATCACATCGTTCTCAGGAAACGCAACATCAACAACATACTCTGCTGCTCCCAGATATCGTTCCAGCAGGACCGGCTGCAGAAACAAACTGCTGGAACTGTTATCAAATCCACTCGTCGCCGCCAGATCCGCCGGAAACCGATCCGCGGGACGCACATCGACGCCAAAAAGATCTCGAACGGTGTGATTATATTCTTCATGAGTCAATCGCCGCGCAGGTTCGAATCCGGGTTGCCGGACACTGTCGTAGGGGAAGTTCTCAATCGCGTTACTCAACCATGCTGCCAATGTGCGGCGCTCTGTTTCTGTAGGCTGTTCGGCATCCATGGGAGGCATAGAACGCACCTTAATTTGCTGAATAACATTCAGCCAGTGGTTACGATTTTTCACCAATGGTCGAATGGCAACAATCGCTTCAAGGTTTAAGTCGCCACTCGTGGATTCGGTATTGTGGCAATCAAAGCACACGGACTTCAGCAATGGAATGATCTCTGTATCAAGATCCAATCGTCCTGCAGCCACGAGTTCTTCAGGATCAATTTTCATGGCCGAAGGATGCTCAATCTTGGTGGACGATTGCTTTCCATCTATTGGCTTCCCGTGTCGTTCATTCTCACCTTCAAGCTCCTGAAGCTCCCGCCGCAATTCCTGAATCCACTCCTCTTCGCCCTCTTCCTTCGCATGCAGTAGTTCAACCTTTAGGCCGATAATTTCGCGGCCCAATTCGAATGATCGCTCAACTTCTCCGATCTGCTCTTCCAGCTCAACAGCTTCTTCATCCGATTCCCTGCGGCTGGCATGCAACGACCTTCCCACCAGCTGTTCCACTCGCTGAATCAACACAAGGAGGCGCTGGCCTTCTTTTTGCAACGCCTCGCTCTCAGCTGGTATGTCACCGAGTAAACGCAGCAATCCATCACGCTGCTCGAGAATTTCTCTACGAAACTCCAGCCTTTCGATTTCGAATTCGGCCTCTTCCATCTGCATTTTGAGCTGTTCGATAAGATCTTCGTTGTCATCAGCTTCAGCTTCTTCCATTTGCCTGTCGAAATCACCAAGCTGGCGATAGAGCTGTCGCATTTGGGTGAGCAATTCAACGTCACGGTCAGCGATCTTCAAACGCTGCGCCAAGTTGTCTCGAGTGTTTTCTGCCGCCCGAAGCTGGCTTTTAATTTCATCAAACGCATTGACTTCACGTGTTCCCTCAGCAATCAAAAGCAACAGCGATGCCATCACCGAGATTGATTTCACCACGCGAAAACTCACAAGCCGTGCCTAACCATGAGAAACAATGCGGATCCCGTCATTCGAAGATTTGTCTCACCTCGAACAATGCCCTGTCAAACAGCATCATGACGCGGAGATATCAACCAGGCAATCCATCAACTGTACGATCGCTACAAAATTACGGCAGACAAACGTTACTATTCAAGAGTTCATTTCTCTCAACGTGCATCCTCAGGATCATTAACATGAAATTCTTCCTTGTCGTCTCATGCATCGCGCTGCTGGTTTTCAATCCAAACGTCTATGGCGATGATAAAGGCAAAAACAAAGCCAAGCGCGCCGCAAAGAAGGTTGAGCAATACGACAAGTCAATTCCCAGGCCGACTTTTGCTAACGTAAGATACGGCAAGCACTCGAGGCATGTGATCGACTTCTGGCAGGCAAAGTCTGATTCCCCTACGCCGCTGGCATTCGTGATTCACGGTGGTGGCTGGACGGGGGGAAGCAAAGAGCGACTGCATCGGTTCGTTGACGCGCCGCAATTGTTAGCCGCTGGAATCTCCGTTGCTGCCATCAACTATCGGTACGTGCCTCAAGCTGCGGCCGCCAACATCGAACCACCAGTGAAAGCTCCACTGCACGATGCCGCTCGAGCGTTGCAATTTGTTCGCAGCAAATCTGTAGAATGGAACCTCGACAAACAACGAATCGGAGCTGCTGGCGGATCGGCTGGAGCGTGTTCCAGTTTGTGGCTCGCCTTTCACGATGACCTCGCCGACCCGGACAGCGACGATCCTGTCGCGCGAGAATCCACTCGCCTTTGGTGTGCGGCCGTCACAGGAGCCCAGACATCACTCGACCCTCAGCAGATGAAGGAATGGACACCCAACAGCCGGTACGGCGGCCACGCTTTCGGCCGCAAAAAATTTGCCACCTTTCTCTCCGATCGTGAAGAAATCCAGCCGTGGATTGCTGAATATTCGCCCTACGCTTTGGTGTCGAAAGATGACCCGCAGGTCTATTTGATATACTCGCGCCCGCCAGCCATTGGACAGGACCAAAAAGACCCAACTCACACATCCAACTTTGGAGTCAAACTGCAGGAACACTGCAAAGCAACCGGTGTCGCGTGCGAACTTGTCTACCCCGACGCGCCGGCAGTAAAACACAAAACGCAAACCGATTTCCTCATCACCACGTTGAAGCAGTAGCCAACGTGGCGACTTATGAAACGTCCGCTACTCGGTGCGTCCTAACGGATCGCCACTGGATTTCATCCATTCCGTCAACGAAGCAGAGAGGCCTTCCGCAATCGCCGCAGATGCTGGGTCACCGATCAGATCGTTGGTCTCCCATGGATCGCTGGCAAGGTTGAAGAGCTGTTTCCTACCGCTGTGAGTGTAGTGCAGTAGCTTGAAGTCTCCTTCGCGCACGGCTCGCACCCCCTTCGGTGACTTGACGTTCGGCTGATACGCACCAAACACAATTTTGTGTCCGTCGCTCTCTCCGCGGATCACGTCGGAAAAATCAAACGGAGTGGTGTACTCAGGAGCGGCAATGCCCGCGAAATCGGCCAGCGTTGGATACAGCCCGTGCAGGTAGGCCAGGCCCGGTCGCGATTCGCCTTTCGGAATCCCCGGTCCGGCCATCACAAACGGAACTCGCCAGGAACCGTCGTAGAGATTCTGCTTGCCAAGCAAGCCGTGCTCACCGACAGCCAGGCCATGATCTGCCGTAAACAGGATGATGGTGTTGTCCAGTTGCCCGAGCTCTTCGAGTTTCTTAAGCAACTGCCCGATGCGATCGTCGATCTGAGCACACATGGCAAGGTAAATCGCTCGTTCACGACGAACCACTTCGGGCGTATGAGGCGGCTTGTACACCATTTCATCCCGTACTTTCATGTCTCCGTTATCGAACGGGTGTTGCGGCAGAAAGTTGGGCGGCTCCTTAACGTTTTTGAATCGTGCAAGAATATCAGCAGGAACGTGCCTCGGGTCATGAGGAGCGTTCGTTGAAACATACATCAGAAACGGTTTGTCGCGGTCCCAGGTTTTGTCGAGAAACGTCTCCGCCGCGTTGTAAAAAACGTCAGTGCTCCAGCCCGTCGTCTTTTGTTTCTCTACGCTACGCTCACCCGTGATTCGTGTGCAGTCCGGATTCATCATGCC
>CAYZYB010000400.1:0-5215 GCA_964481505.1 uncultured Planctomycetaceae bacterium
CTGATGACCGAAATGACAAGACTGGCAGAACGCCCTGCGTTTATGTCCGGCAGCGGTTCGACCTGTTTTGTCGTTTGCCGCGACGAAACCGATGCGCGGGACATCCAAGCGCGATGCAAGTCGTTGGATTCCGTGTTCCTGAGCACGTTGAATTGCAATGGAAAGTCGCGGTAGCCAGGCGGCACCTATTGTTCGCCGTAGATCGGTGGCTTCCAGTCTTTGGGAAGTCGGCCCTGTGGTCGGACGCCGTGGGCATCTTTGGGGATTGGGTGATCTGCAGCTGTCTGCAACGGCATGTTGTCAGCAAGATGCTTAATGCGGATGTCTTTGTATTGGATCGTCATGGCTGGGCCAACGTGGACCTGAAACGCCAGAACGCCTTCCAGTTTGCGGCCGCTTTCATCGAGATCGATCAGATCGGCCGTTGGATGTTCGTCGATCCAGTGTTGATGGTGATTCCCTCGCACCAACACGCGATAGTCGTGCCATTCGTCCGCTGCAAAAGTCTTCACTGGCATGGTGCCGACAACCCATGGTTGACCTTTTTGGTCCACGATGACTTTTTCACCGGTGTGCGACAGGATACGGCGTCCTTTCTCTTCGTACAGCATGCCGTTGTATTTGGAATTATTTGCAACAACATCGCACTGATAGCCCGTGACCACATCCAGCCCCAGATCAGGCCGCGAAGTCCCGCGATACTGCAAGCCGCTGTTGCCGCCTGCGCTCACCTTCACCTTGATTCGCAGATCGAAGTTGCGAACCGTGTGGTCTTTCCATGTGATGAATTGATTGGCCTTCAAAGTGCCATCTGTTACGCCGGTCAGCGCACCGTCTTTGACAGACCAATACTTTTTGTCTCCCGACCAGCGCCGCAGTGACTTTCCGTCGAAGATACGAACAAAGCCTTCGGAGTCGGGGCGAGTTCCCACTGTCGCGGCAGCCACCGGGTGTGGCACCGTTGACGCGGTGAATTTTGCTTTCAAGGGATCGAGCGGTCCGCCGAGTTCTTTTACTCGAGCCGTCGTGCGGTCTCGCATTGCGGTTAGCGTTGCGGCGTGATCAGGATCGGTGGCGAGATTGATGAGTTCGTTGGGATCGTTCCTGAGGTCGTGCAGGAATTCGTGATTGCCGTGATCAAAGTACCGTACATACTTGTAGCGATCGTTTCGCAGGCCCTCGAAGGCCGGAATCCGCGTGCGGACGGCGAAGTGTTCGTGGAAGGTTTCCGTTCGCCAGTCTTCTGGTTTGTCTGCGGTGACGATAGGCTTCAGGCTTCTGCCCTGGTAGCTGTCAGGCACTTTGACTCCCGCAAAATCGAGGAAGGTTGCCGGCAGATCGACGTTCAGTGCCGCAGCGTCTGACACTTTACCGCGCTGGTCCTGGGGGACTCGCGGATCGAAAACAATCATCGGCACGCGCAGCGATTCTTCGAAGTGCGACCATTTTCCGGCGAGTCCGCGGTTGCCCATGTGATAACCGTTGTCGGCGGAATACACGATGATCGTATTGTCAGCGAGCCCCGCTTCTTTTAAGGCTTTCAGAAATCGCCCGATGGCGCCGTCGATGCCGCTGACCATGCGGTAGTAGGCACGCATGTTGGTTTGATAGCGTTCGTCGGTGTTCCAACGCCAGAAAAAACGTTCCCGATTGATGGTCGTCTTCAGAAAGTCCGGCAACGCATTGAAGGTGGCGGGGTCGTTCAGTTTTGGCGGTGGAATGTACGTGTCGTCGTACATTCCGTCGACAGCGCGAGGCCACGGAAACGCACCGATTCCAGGGCGACGGTCACTGTCTTCTGCATGGCAGGCGTTGAACCACATGTTGAGTGCGAAAGGTTTGTCCTTTGGCTGGTTCTGCACGAACTCAATGCCGCGATCGACAATCACTTCTGTTTCGTGACGAAGGCTGCCGTCTGGTTGCCTCTTGTAGAATGGGTTTCGGCCGATCGCTTCGAATTCATCGAAGTGCGATTCCTTCCTGTACCCTTTGGGCATGTTTGCGTGCCACTTTCCGAAGTAGCCCGTGCGATAGCCATTGCTTCGCAGAAGATCCGGATACAACTGCTCCACCGCATCCGCTCGAGCCTGCTCCGGGTTGGACGGTGTGCCGTAGCTTCTTCCGACGAGTCCAGTCAGAATCGTCGTGCGACTGACCCAGCAGATCGAATGGCTCACGCAGGCGTTGTTAAAACGCGTGCCGCGTTTGGCAAGGGAATCAATATTCGGCGTCTTAATCAGATGATTGCCGTAGCATCCGACCGTGCTGGTTGTTTGATCGTCTGCGAAAAAGAACACAATGTTGGGGCGCTCAGCCGCCTGAAGAACATTCGACAGCAGTACGATGGGAAACACAAACAGCAAAAGACGTTTCATATCGACGGATAACCTGATGGAAGATTGGGAAGCGGCGAAAGAAGCCAGGATCGCCACTGGTAGAACAAATGGCAATCTGCGAAGGCAGAAAATAAAGTCACGGCGACTGACCTTTGGTACAGCCGCCGTGGCTGTGAAGCGGAATCAAACTAAGGAGCCATTGTTGGCTGTGTGATCATGCGGAAATCGTCGGTGCGGAACGGCGTCATGGGCAGACCGTTTTTGGCGTATACGTTACACACGGGGTTTTCCGCCCATGCATACCGCACGGCAACGGGCGTTGCGACGCTATCACTCCACACTTGAATGGTGTCGCCGGAAGTGATCTTTGCATCTGCCCACACCCATTTTTTGTCTTCGCCGCAGATAGCGAAACCTTTCACTTCGTTGACGTCCACAGTTCGCAGTCCGCCACCGATGTGATCGAACTTCAATGCCGCTTTGCTGCCATTGACGTTCATGCTTTTGAACGCCGGACTTTGGGGTTCAATGTTGATGCCATAGTCTTTTGCCAGCGCCCAGCGAACCAGTCGAGCGGCAACGTCGTATTTGTTTTTGGGATGAATGTCGTTCCCTTCGCCAATGTCAATAATGACAGCTTCGCCGGTGTTCGGCAGTGACATCGTCTTCGTTTGCGATTCGCGGAGTTCAGCCCATTGGCTGTCACCAGGCTGGGCCACTTCAGCTCGAAAATCCGCCAGCTGCACCCAGTAAAACGGGAAGTTGCCCTGCCCCCATTCCTTCCGCCATTCTTCGATCATGAACGGAAACAGCTGACCGTACTCCCACGCTCGGGCTGCGTTACTTTCGCCCTGATACCAGATGACGCCTTTGATTCCGTATCCCAAAGTGGGATGAACGACACCCGCAAAAATGTTGCCTGGACGGTGATTACCCGCCAGTTGACTTTGCGGTCCGCGAGGAGCTCGTGGAGCACGCTTGCCGGCAGCTTTGGCGGCTGCCGCTTTCTCTTTCCACGCTGCCATTTGCACGGCGTGCTTCTCTTTGGCTGCGTCAGACTGCAGGTCTTTTTCTCGGGCGACCCAGCCGTCGATGAGGCTTTTGAATCGCGGATCACTTTCAATCGTTTCGCGTCGAACCCACGCTTCTGCTGATGAACCGCCCCACGCGTTATCGATGAGCCCAACAGGAACGTCGAGGATTTCATGCAGGTAGCGACCGTAGAAGAAACCAACTGCACTGAAGGTTTTGCAGTTTTCCGAATTTGCGGCTTCCCACTGTCCACGGAAATCGTTCTGCAATTCCTGCGTGCCCACCTGGGGAACGCTAATCAAACGCAGATTGGGATGATTCGACGCCAACGTTTCGACTTCGAACTTCCAATCGCCGTTCACCGACATGCCCATGTTGGACTGACCGGAGCACATCCAGACTTCGCCAATAAGCACATCGTTAATAACTCGCTTTGAAGAACCTTCGATGACGATCGTCGACGGATCAGCGTTGGCATCCATCGCATCCAGTTTGACCGTCCATTTCCCGTCATCGTCGGCTTTGGCTGTCTTCACCTGGTCGCCCAGCGTCACGGTAACATCGGCGCCGGGCGTGTCCCAACCCCACAACGGATTGGCCTGCTTTTGCTGCAGTACCATATGATCGTTGATGATCGCGGGAAGTTTAAGTTCTGCCTGGCCAATCAGCGGAAGCGCCAAAACGGCGGCGACGAAAGATAGAGAAGACTTCATAGTGGTGGGATCTCACAAGGTAAAGGAAGGATGGCAGGACCGCTGCACAGCATAAACGTGCGACACGGGCAAAAAGCAGTGTCAAAACGATACCAAGAAACTTCCCCGTAAACAAAGCAACGAAGTCCGTGTCGAATCGTCCAGGTGATGCCTCAAGGTTTGGACTCCTTCGAGTCGTTCCATGGCGCGCAACACCACAACGGAAGCCGTGCCCCGTCGTTTTCCGGCTGAATAATGGCGGTGATCAGATTGTGTTTTTTTGATACGATTTGCGGATCATTCGGCATGCTTTTCAGGGAAGTCAAAGATGGACAGGGATGTTCAAATCGGCACCAACGCAGTTGCGCGTCGTCGCTCGACGAAAACAAAACTGACGTTCGGGTTGCTTGTCGCGGGAATTGTGCTGCTGGCAACAGAAGGTGCTGCTCGGTTACTGCTTCCGGTATCAGGTAGTACTCGGTTTCAGCAGATCAGCCAGCTGGTTGTTTTTCTGGGCACTCAGGAATCCGACCTGATGTTGGACTTCGACCCGGAACGCTTTTGGAAGTTGAAACCGAACATCCAGATCGATGACCCGAACAATACGTTCTGGCAGGGGCAGGTTTCGAATTCTCTTGGCTATCGCTGCCCCGAATTCTCACTGCAAAAACCAACGGGCACGTTTCGCATTGTCTGCTTTGGCGACAGCAGTACGTTTGGCATTGGAGCAAAAATGGAAGATGCCTGGCCAAGCCAGCTTCAGGATATGCTGCAACGTACACAGCCTGCGGGGCAGCACCAGCGTATTGAAGTCGTCAATGCCGGTGTGCCCGGCTACACGTCGTATCAAGGGCTGCAGTACATGCGACAGGAAATTGATCAGCTGCAGCCGGATCTGGTAATAGCATCGTATGCGAACAACGACTTTTGGCACTGGGATCAACAAACAGATGAACAGCATGCGGTGAGGTTGAAGTCGCCCGATGGACTTCGAAGCATTGCGATGAAGAGTCGCCTGGTTCAGTTGATCGATACGATGATCGGTTCTGTGGCAGTGTCTCAGCCGCAGTCAACAGTGGCCTCACAGGCTTCCCCCAATCAGCATTGGGCAAAGGCGGCCACAGCCAGTTATTTCGAACCTGAACAACAGTGGAC
>CAYZYB010000401.1:0-5198 GCA_964481505.1 uncultured Planctomycetaceae bacterium
TTACTATTGTGACCAACGATCGCACTAACCCCAACGTTCCGTTGATGATTGATGGAGTTGTCACTCCCGATATTTCCATCACACCAGCTGTTGTAAATGTCGGAGCTGTTGTTCCCGGCCAGACGACGATGAAGCAGATCGTGCTGAAAGGGAAGAAGCCCTTTCGCATTGAGGACATCGATTGTGCAGACATGGCGGACTGCTTTAAAGCGACGCTTGCTCCATCACCACGTCCTTTGCACATCGTTCCAATTCAGTTTAATGCTCCGAATCGGCCCGGCAAGTTCTCTGAAGAACTGGTTGTCAGAATCACAGGACGTCCCGAACCATTGCGGTTCAGTGTGACAGGTGTGATCAAGAATTGATCAGCGGGCCAATTATGGTTGGCTGAACGTCTCACCATTGCTGGTGAGGATTCTGCCTTTGAATTCTCCGCGAGGGCGAAAGCCCAGGACGAATGTGTTGCGGCCGTCGTCAACGGTCACGGGAATTCGCATTGGCTGTTTTATCGCAGTCCCTTCGGCGTCCGTTTTTTGTGCGGGCCAGAGTTCCAGATTGTGATGACCGACGGGGAGAGTGATTTGCAGCACTTCGATTCGTTCCGGAAGCAGTTGAAGGTGGCGGGTGTCTGCTTTCTCCATGGCTTCCCAGGCGATACCACCCAGGTTCAGTAGCAGATCGGCTCCCGATCCGTCGGATACCGCGAGTTGATCTTTGGCGGCATAGACAGCCCCCTTTTTGATCACACGTCGGGCAACTGCTCTGGCGATCTGTTCGTCTCGACTCGCAATCCAGGAATCGTGCGCCGCTTTGTTGAGATCCACTATGGTGGTGCTGGTCATCGGCGGCGTTTGCGCCGGTCCCACGACACGAGCGCAGGTAATCAGCGGTTGCGGACTAAATTGTGTCACAGGTCGGGCAATTTGCACCGGAGCGACGGTTGGTGGCAAGGTGTGGTTACCGGTTGCACTCAAAATCTGATCGGCCAGCAGAAGTGCGGAAGTTGTTGGCACCGACCTTTCGGCCGTCCAGTCAGTGACGCGCCCGACGAATGTAATGACGTGCACGACGCCGTGTCCTTGTGGGCACGTTGTCCCAAATTTCGAAGGGAATTCTTTGCCAGCGGGTTCCGCCTGCTGGCCCGAACTCCACATCTGAAGCTGCTGGATCGCCTTCGATGTGACGTCATGGTCCATCGGGTTCTCCGACCGGATGGCGGCTTGAAGATATGCGGCGAAAGCGTTGGCCGCATGTCGTGCTGCAGGTGCACCACTGAGACTTCTTTCGTACGAATGGCCGACTGTGTTGATGTTTGATTCGTTTTCGTCGCCAGCGTTCTCTGCAATTATTGTGGCTTGATCGTCGAAGACGTGCTCCATAGCCTGATTAGCGTATGCGTAGGCATCCTGCCGGTCGCCCATGAGGCTGGAAAGTATCAGCAGGCTGTCCACCATCCGCTGCTCGAACTCCCGTCCGCTCCAGGCGATTGCCTTATCGTCGGTCACGACGGATTTTGTGCGTTCCGCAAGATCGACCTGCCTCAGATAATTCATCTGCTCGCGAGTCTTCCGAAGCGCTTCTTCACACGCTGTTGGAGAGCCTGCCATGAGTGACGCGATTGCGCGGTCGGCGCCGATGATTTCCAGTTCTGCTCCACGTGCTTCGGCGGCGACATCAAATGCTGCGATGGCTTCCTGAGGAGTGCCCTGATCGAACCGAGCGACTGCCGACAACTGATGTTTTGCTCCACGGTTGCAGCCACTGATTGCGATCAGGATCGCAATCGTGCCGCAGCAGACCTGTGTGTTCAAATGGCGTCGCATGGAGCAGTTGCAACTGGTGGGTCGCGCTATTGCGCGACGAATGAATGACTTTGCTACTCGACCGCAGGTACGAGCTTTCCACGGCGCGGTGCCGACGACTATTTGCGGCCGCCGTATTGCTTAAACAGGCGTACTTTTGATTTACTGTAGCCTTTTCGAAGCATGGCAGACTCCTTGAGCGATTCGCCGGAATGGATGTCGAGTAACTCCAGCGTCAGCAGGTAGTCTCGCTGATAGTCTTTGTTGTCACGAGTGGTTCCCGATGTTATCTGCGCGAACAGCAAATAGTCGAAGGGCTGGTCGCTTCGTTCGAGAGCACTCTGGAGTTCTCTCTGTTTTGCCGGCAGCACCAACAGGTCTGGTCTGCAGCGGCATTCTGCCATCGCGGCTTCGACGTAACGCCGACTGATCATTCTGAATTGATCTGATTGCCCAATCAGCGAATCAACGTGTTCATATATTTGTTCCCGAAAGTCACCAACAGGTTCGCTGCTGCGGTTCTCAACGCCCACAAAGCAGACCTTGCGAACCGGGGTCCCGGACGGTGTCGTATAGGACACCGTATGGACGTCGGTGCATGCTCGACCAAGCAGCTTGGCGACAGATTCATCGATCAGCGGTTTCCATGTCTCGGCGCCAGCTTCGTGGCTGCCGACCATGTCTTCGTCATCGTTGTTCAGTACAACAGCATGCTGTCGGCCTCGGCATCCGGTTGCACCCACAGAAAGCAGCAACGAAAGAAATGCGGTGACGATGACGCGTTTGCGATTCATGAGTTCGATCCATCGAACGAAGTAAGGTTGGCCAGTGTTTTGCAATTGAGTAGCGTAAAGGGCGAGCATTGACTGGCCAAGACGATCTTGTCGGATCATTTATCACGGAATTCGGCGCATAAAAAAAGACCCCGGTTCGTGACGCCGGGATCTTTCAGGAGAAGTTTTCGTTGATCAGCTGTGACTGCAACAGGTTACGTCAAATGACGTCTGCCGTTGGTTGTGTCGAAGTGATTGTCAGGTCGCCGCAGGGCAACGCGATGTGCAATTCATAGTCTTTTTCGCCGCCGAGACTTTCGGCAAGTTCTGCCATTTCATCGCTGCCGCTGCAGCGATAGCAGCTTGCCAGTTCGCTCCATGCAAAGCGACGAGCGGGAGACGGCATCATTCGGGCGGCCTTTTCCAGATGGATGATCGCAGACCCAGCCTCTCCCGATCGTTTGAGAGCCAGGCCGAGCAGTAGTCGACGAGGGCCTTCCAGCGGGCCAGCGGATTCAACTTTTTCCAATTCTGTGACTGCTCGTTCATGCATATTGAGGGCCATGTATCCGTCAGCTGCGACCAGGCGGCGAAGTGTTTTTGGGGTGATCTGACTTCTCATGGTTCTATTCCTTCTCAGATTGATTCGTTACTGATCGTGATTGGTCTCGTTCTGATAACACTCTAAGGCAAGTGCCGCGCCAAAAGTCGAAAATATGGTTTCGATTGTTTGTAAGTCGTTTTTGGGTATGGTTTTAAGTTAATCGTGTTTTGGTAGTTGTCAGTTGGTTTGGGCTGCCAAAAACTACAAAACGGCGTCCTGGGCGGAAGCAATTCTTTCAAAAACGGGCCGTAGGTTGTTCGTCTGTCGTCTTAAAGGACCGTTGATTACAACGTTTCAGAATGTCGTGCACGCGTGTTTCACCGCGGATGAGCGGCGGAATTCCGTGTCGCGGTGAGCAAAATCGAGTAATGCGCGCATTTACTCAGGCGACTTTGAGGAGATCCGCGTAGGCAGAAGTGACGAAGTTCGGTCTTTGGATCGCTGGTAAGTTCATGCTGAGTTTTATTTTTGGAACCTTTCTGACTGCGTTTTTCGCATCGTTGGTCCTCACGCCCGTCGTGCGCCGGTTTGCTCCTGCGCTGGGACTTGTCGATCAACCTGGTGATCGAAAGGTGCACAAGACTCCCACACCGATGGGTGGCGGCATCGCCGTCTTTCTGGGATTGCTGATTTCGGCAGCGGTTTTCATCTTCTCGGGGGGCTTTGTCGCTCCGCAGCCATTTCAGTCGCTGCTGGACGAACTAGCTTTGAACGCGGAGCTTCAATGGCAGGTCTCCGGGATTTCCGTCGGCGCTCTGATCCTGTTTTTGGTCGGGCTGGCTGATGACCGCTGGAATCTTTCGTGGAAACTGCGATTGGGTATTCAGCTGCTGGTTGCATACGGCGTCACGCAAACCGGTGTGCAGGCCACGGTCTTCGTCGCTCAACCATGGATTGGCATTTCGATTACTGTGCTGTGGATCATGATCCTTACGAATGCCATGAACTTTCTGGACAACATGGATGGATTGTCGGCAGGCATTGGTGTGATCGCGTCGTCACTTTCGGCTGGCATTCTGCTGTTAATGGTACGGGAAGCACATTGGTGCGTCGCGTTTGGTTTGCTGTTGCTTGGTGGATCGCTGTCCGGCTTTCTGTGCTGGAATCGGCCACCGGCGTCGATCTTTATGGGAGACAGTGGAAGCAATCTGATCGGGTTTCTGCTGGCAACGCTTACTGTGACCGGGTCGTTCTACCAGCATTCGGGCAGTCGACATGTTATTCTGGCACCGCTGTGTATTCTTGCAATTCCGCTATACGATTTCGTGACGGTCATTCTGATTCGACTTCGCGCCGGGCGAAGCCCGTTTCATGGTGACAAGAGTCACTTTTCGCATCGACTGGTGGAACTGGGGTTACGTCCGGCTCGCGCTGTCCTGACGATTCACCTTGCGACGTTGATGACCGGGCTTGGCGGGCTGTTGCTCTACAAGGTGGCTGACTGGGCAGGAGCGTGGTTGATCATCGCTTTGATCTGCTGCATCCTGTCTTTAGTTTCGATTTTGGAAACTGTGGGACGACGTTCGATTTCGCAGACGCAGGATTCCGCTGTACTACACTCGTCGTCTGGCCAGGCTGCTGGCGATACCAAGGACGCGACCGCCGCGAATTCCTGATTCGGTTTTACTTCGATCTCATTGTGCTCCAATGATGCAACTCGTCGCATTCCTGTTTGCTATGCTGATCACGGCCAGTCTGATGTGGCCGTCGGAAGGCGCGATCGATGGAGACGGTTTGCATCTTGCATTGGGTTGGCTTTTGGTCGCGGCCATTGCGACGGTTGCGGCATTGCGAGGAGCGTTTGGCTCCGTTGCGATAAGCCGTGCCGACTTCGTGCGAATGGCGTCGGTGACATTGTTGGTGTGCGGGATCTGGCTGTCGACCTGGCACGTCTTTCAGCTTGGGGGAGATCGGCGTTCCGCGCTCAACCTGGCCTTCGAATGGTCGGGTATCGGTGCGGCCTGGTGGATCACGTCGTTGTTGTTGCGCGGTGCCAGCGGTCGGCAGTGGATTGTGACG
>CAYZYB010000402.1:0-5198 GCA_964481505.1 uncultured Planctomycetaceae bacterium
ACGTAGGCTAAAGCTTTGAAGTCCTGCTTCTGCATTTTCAACGTGAGGAAGCACGCGCAACTTTGTACCGTCGCCTGATTTGACGATCTTATTCTGAAACTGCACGTCCGCGGAAAACGAAACGTCGGCGACCACGTCAGCACTGATACTGTAGGCCTGCAGCCCGAGGTTCCATCGCTGCAGTCGCGCCGTCGCTCGCAATCGCATGCTGGCGCGAACCCGATAGCGAGGGTCTCCGCTATCTGCAGCGGGCAATAGTGACACAGCGAGCTGAAGGTGGTTTTCGGGATCCAGTAGAGTCGCCTCGATGCGTTTCCAGGTACCGTGCCGAACGTCTTTCCATCTTCGAGATGTATCCAGCCTGAAGCCGTCCAGCTTGACGTTCAATCCCGACTGCACACGTTTGTGAAGATTCCAATCGTCATCGTCGGTATAGGTTTTGGGAAGCAGGATAATCGCCAGCCCTTTGATAAAGTTGTTTACTTCGGGCGTGAATGGCGTTTCTTCGGCCGGGATGACGACACGTGGCAGTGGCGAAATGGGAACGGGTTCGGACAACGAGACAGGCGTAACATCCTGCGCGGCTAACGTTGGCGTCACCGCGCACAGCATCGCGGTAATTACCGCAATGCGTTTGGGGATAATCTCGCTCATAGCTCTTCCATGAATCAGTTGGCGACTTCGGTTTTAGCGGCATTCCGGATGACAACTCAACCATCGGAAACGTCACTATTTCGAATATGGACCGGCACCGACAAGTTCCTGTTGTCGAAAACCTTTTTGGACGCAGTGGCGGACCGCATCAATCACAACGTCGATGTCTGTATCGGCAACGTCCAGATGAGTCACCGCCCGCATGCGTTGACCACCCATCGGTCCCATCTTAACGTTTCGTTCTTTCAATGCCGCCGACAGTTGCACGGCCGTGCCCAATTCGGGATCGATTTCAAAAAACACCAGGTTACTTTTTGTATCCTGCGCTGAAGCAGTCAGACCGGCGATGTCGGAAAGACCATTCGCCAGACGTTTTGCATTATCGTGATCCTGCTGCATTCGGTCTACATGATTAGACAAAGCAAAAATTGCAGCGCCAGCAATCATGCCAGACTGCCGCAAACCGCCACCAAGCATTTTTCGTGCTCGGCGAGCCGCTCGAATTTCATCGGCCGATCCCACAAGAATAGATCCAAACGGACAACCCAGCCCCTTGCTGAAGCAAATGGAAATCGTATCGAAACCAGACGCCATGTCTGCTGCGGAGTACCCTCCGGCAACAACGGCATTAAAAAACCGGGCTCCATCGAGATGCATTTTCAGCCCCTGTGACTTTGCCCAATCCGAAACCTCCTGCAATTGCTGCAGCGGGTACACAAAGCCGCCCGCAATGTTGGTTGTATTTTCCAGACACACCAAACGAGTGCGGCAATAGTGTTGATCGTCGACGCGCGGTTTGCCTTCCAGATCATTGACGTCCAGCATGCCGCGGATACCCGGAAGCTGCCGAACAGTAACGCCACTCAGCGCCGCAGGTCCGCCGCATTCAAAGATGCCGATGTGGCTGGTGTCGTTGATCAGGAGTTCATCACCAGGAACGCAGTGAACACGAACCGCCATTTGGTTCGATTGTGTTGCCGAACACGCCAGTACGGCGGCTTCCTTCCCCAGCATTTCAGCAACCATGGCTTCCAGCCGATTGACGGTGGGATCTTCTCCCATAACATCATCACCAAGTTCCGCATCCATCATCGCCTGCTTCATGGCGACAGTTGGCCTTGTTACGGTGTCACTTCTTAGATCAATCATTGCGACGTTCCTGTTGAGTTTTCTAAGCCGCAGCCTAGAAATATGCTCAGCGATGAGATTTGCCGATCGACGGCGCCGGGAAAGACGAAATTCCTTTAGAAAATCGCCAGACCGGGACTGTACATCCGGTGCTTCAGCGGTTCAATCTCACCTATGTCAGACACAAATTCACTCAATATCACTACGATCGACTGCCGCAAGGGCGACGCGACGGAACTGTTCCGGGAATTGCGAGAGAAACTCAGCCCGCGCGGTGATGTCGTTTCTGAAGCAGGCCGGCAACGAACGATCGAACTCTTCGGCGAAGCTCTGAGCCCTCGCGAAGTCGTTCAGCGCATCTGTGAAGACGTCCGCACAAAAGGTGTCGAAGCTCTGCTGGAATACACAGCAAAGCTGGATCGCAAAGAACTGACTGCAGACACCATCCGCGTTCCACCGGAAGAGTTGACCGCCGCTGCCAAAGCAGTGGACCCAAAATTCCTCGAAACCGTGCGGCGTATTCGAGATAACGTTGCGGAATTTCAGGCCGCCGTCCTTCCGGCCGACGCAACGGTCAATCGCCGAACCGATGGCGGGGGAACAATTGAATTACGTCAACGACATCTGCCGATGAAACGCGTCGGAATTTGTGTTCCGGGTGGCGCGGCCGCGTATCCGTCGACAGTGCTGATGACGGCCGTACCAGCAAAGACGGCTGGCGTGCCGGAAATTGCGATAGTCGTCCCGCCGACAGACTTCGGCGGCTACAACAACGACATGCTGGCAACGTGCCACGAAATCGGCATCACAGAAGTTTACCGTGTTGGAGGTGCTCAAGCGGTCGCGGCGATGGCCTACGGCGTCGAAGGAATCAATCGGGTCGACAAGATTGTGGGCCCGGGAAACATGTTTGTCGCATTAGCAAAGCAGCACGTCTTCGGCGACGTCGATATCGACAGCATCGCGGGGCCCAGCGAAGTCATCGTGCTGGCAGACGAAACAGCGAACGCCGAATTTGTGGCAGCCGACCTGATTTCCCAGGCCGAACACAGCCCCGGTTCCGGAGTTCTGATCACATGGCACGAACCACTGCTGGAACAAGTTCAAGAGGCTCTGGAAAAGCAACTCGCAAAACTGCAGCGTGGCGATCTGGCAAAACAATGCCTGGAAGACTATGGCGCTTTCATTTTAGCCAGAGACCAAAACGAAGCGGCCGAGCTGACCGACACGCTGGCGCCTGAGCATTTGCATATTTCCATGGACGATGCCGAATCAATGCTGTCGCAGATTCAAAACGCGGGAGCGATCTTCATGGGGCATTTCACCCCGGTGGCGTTGGGCGACTACATTGCCGGTCCATCGCACGTGCTGCCAACAGGTGGGACCGCTCGATTCGCCAACGGCCTGGCGTCCACCGACTTCCTGAAACGCAGTTCGGTGATCTGCTACAATCAGGAAGCACTACTGTCAGACGCCAGTTGCGTCCGAATGATCGCCGAAAAAGAAGGCCTGACTGCTCACAGCGCGAGTGTCGATATTCGCCTGCCAAACCCATAACCTACCGACTTCAAACTTGAGATCCCACATATCTGAATTCTCAAATTCCGTTTCCTGCTCCAGGCAAGTTAGCAGTCTATGATCAAATCTGCCGTCACTATCAGCATTGTTGAAGAAGCTCGCAAAGGTCCATTCGTGTTCCACGACGACGTCGCCGCTGGCTGTGAAAAAGCGGCAGCGCTCGGCTTTGATGCCGTCGAACTCTTCGCACCATCACCCGAAGCGATTAACGCTCAACCATTGGAAGAATTGCTCAGCAAGCATAACCTGAGCCTCGCCGCCGTCGGCACGGGCGCTGGAATGGTCAAACACGGACTGCACTTGTGTGATGCTGATGCTTCGCGTCGAGCGAAAGGTTGCGACTTCATCCGCGGTATCATCGAAGCTGGCGCACCTTTCGGGGCACCAGCGATCATCGGCTCGATGCAGGGAAAATGGGATACAACAACCGACAAAGCGACGGCTCTCAGCTATCTGCGTGACAGCCTAAACACACTAGGCGAACACGCTAAAGGTCTCGGTGTCCCACTCATCTATGAGCCACTGAACCGTTACGAAACCAACCTCGCAACAACGATGAAAGAAGGTGTCGAACTGCTTGCACCGTTGACCACAGACAACGTCGTCCTGCTGGCAGACCTCTTCCACATGAACATAGAAGAAGCCAGCATCGCTGACGGCCTGCGAGACGGCGGCAAGCACGTCGGACATGTCCACTTTGTGGACTCAAATCGCCAGGCAGCGGGCCGCGGTCACATGGACTACGCACCGATCGCTCAGGCCCTGGCTGACATCGGCTACGACGGTTACTGCTGTGCAGAAGCATTCCCGGTTCCCGATTCAGAAGAAGCCGCACGTCAGACGATCGAAACATTCAAGACTGTCTTCCGTTCATAGCAATGCCAGAACAAAGAGTGCCAGCCACTTCTGCGACTGCAAACGTATCGTAAAAATTCGAGGACACTCCGATCTCGACCGAACAAAGTTCAATTCGGAAATCAACATGCTAAAATCTGATCTCATTCATCCCGAAATCTCAGCCATTGTGGCACGAGCGGGGCACAGTTCAAAAATCCTGATCGCAGATGGCAACTATCCAGCGTCATCTGCCATCGGCCCCGGCGCACAGCTCGTCAGCCTGAACCTCGCGCCAGGCCTGTTGTCGGTTTCACAGGTCTTCAAAGTCCTGCTGAACAGCGTGCCAATCGAAGCCGTCAACACGATGGGAATGCCAGACGACGATCCTTACAAACTCGATGAAGATCCTCCCGCATGGAACGACTATCGACAAATTTTGTCGGAGGCGAAGGCGGACATCGAACTTAACCCCATCAACCGCTGGGAATTTTATGATGCTGTCGCGTCCCGAGATCATGTGCTGACCATACAAACGGGAGACCAGGCACTTTGGGCAAACCTATTATTGACAGTTGGCGTCCGCCAGGCGGGAGAATAGTCGCAGCGACGCCAAAATGGCTTTGAGCCGCTTCAACAATCTGATGTAGACTGCAACTGGCGAGTGAGGCTGAAATTCAGTCGAGCGCCGGTTTTTCGTAAGCTGAAAAACGTTCTTTCGCACCCCGCATACACCAACATCCGCTCCGGAGTTCCCTCTCGATGTCTATTCGAATTCCCGCGATCCTCTCTCTTATTGTTGCTACAGCGTTATCCACCAGCACCGTGGACGCTCAGGAATTTCTGCGATGGAAGTTTCGACGTGGCGAGAAGATCAAATATAACGTTCAACAGAACATGGAAACAATTAGCCAGGTTGGCGACAACCAAATCAACCAGGCGATGAAACAGTCGATGGACATGGTTTGGAACGTCATGGATGTCGGTGCTGGTGGCGATGCAGT
>CAYZYB010000403.1:0-5198 GCA_964481505.1 uncultured Planctomycetaceae bacterium
GGCTCGGAGATGTGTATAAGAGAACAGGTGCTGATTTTGCGCGATCGGGCTGGAAGGCATTTATGCCACTGTGATCGCAAAGAAACTGAATTGCCCACGATCGGATATGCTGGCCGCTCTGGTCGAGCAATTCTGAAAGTCGATCGGTCGTCAGTCCACCGGTTACGTGCAACGCCCACATGGCGCGGAGTTTCTTTGGTGTGGTAGTGGCTAATTCGAATAGGTCTGTCAGTTGTGAGTGAACCAGCGACGTGTTCAGCTTTCCACTGGCGGCACGAGACTGCAGCAGGGTTCGTGCCTGACGGACGTACCAGTCGTTGTCGTTGGTTTGCAGGACCACAAGTTCCGCGTCAGTCATCGCTCCCAGATTCGGCCGCGCGAACGATTTTGCCCCCTTTGGCATGATTCGATACACGCGTCCGCTGTCAGGAAACTTAATCGCATTTCCGCAGATGTCCTGATCGTGCCAGTCGAGAATATACACTCCACCTTCGGGGCCAATTTCGATACTAAAGCCAACCCAGGCGAGATCGTTTGTCGGCATGAAGTCGTCTCCGTGCCTGCCGATGAAGCTGGACCCCTTCGGCACCATCACATCCGTCAGAACGGCGTGTTCATGGATGTTGCACATGAACAGCCGGTCGTGATACTTCTCCGGAAACGCATCGGCCAGATAGAAACGAGCGCCGCCATGGGCGGAGAGATGAGAATGATCGCGGATGGTTTTGATGTCATCGTAGATATACGGATTGACGTGTTTTGTGCTTTGCTTGTGATACACGCCGCCCTGCACGACGTGGAACAAATGTGGAATCACGCAACAGGTGGCGAATCCCTGCCCATGGTCGTCGAAATCGAAGCCCCATGGATTGGACAAGCCGCGGGCGAATATTTCGAACGTTCTGCGCGTGGGATGATAGCGCCAGATGCCTGCGTCGATAAACTGCCGATCCTCTTCGGTCGCTCCCGACTTGCCGACATTCGAGTGAGTGAAAACGCCGTGGCAACCGTACAGCCAACCGTCCGGTCCCCAGATGAAACTGTTAAGCGTTTCATGTCGATCGCGAATTCCCCAGCCGTCCAGAAGTACTTCGGGCGGCCCGTCCGGCACGTCGTCTCCATCAGCGTCGGGAATGAAAGTCAGGTTGGGTGGAGATCCAACAAAGATACCGCCAAAGCCACAGGCAAGGCCCGAAGTGAAAGTCAGCTTGTCTGTAAACGTCTTCTTTTTGTCGAAGACGCCGTCTCCGTTGGTGTCTTCCAGAATTTGAATTCGACTGACCTGGTCGTCGGTGTGTTGCCGTCGTGTTTGATAGTTGAAGTTTTCGGCCACCCAGATGCGGCCGCGGTCGTCGAAGCAAAAAGCGATCGGTTCGGCAATGTCCGGTTCTGATGCAAAGACAGATACATCAAAGCCTTCCGGAATTGCCATTTTGGCCACGGCTTCCTTTGGCTTAAGAAACGGAGCGTCGCTGTCGCGATGTTGTTTCTTTGGAAGCTTGTTGCGGTGATCGTCATCGGCGGCGACATCGCTCGATATTGCCAGCATGGACAGGACAGAGCAACTGGCAATGGCGACGGTCTGGAGCAATCGACCAGGTCGAAGGTCGAACGGGAACACAACACTCATTTCGCCAACTCCACTTGTTCTGTGGTTCTCAGGTATTTTATCAGGTCGATGACTTCCTGATTCTTCAACGCTTCCAGCTGTCCGTCAGGCATCATCGATTTCTTTGAAATCATGCGTTCTTCAATGTCCGACTTTGCGATGACAAGACGCGGCTTTTCGACCGTCTTTAAAACCACACGCGTCCCATCTTCTTCTGCCAGAACTCCATTAACAGCCCGACCGTCTACGGTAAGAATCGAAACCATCTTGTAAGCCGCGGGTACGTCATAGCTTGGGTCGACGCTGTTGAGCAGCAGGTAGTCCAGGTTTGCGCGATTGGAACCCGTCAGGTCCGGGCCGATTTTCCCACCTTCACCGAACAACAGATGGCAGGCGGCACAGGTTTTCTTAAACACGGCACGACCGCGCGAAGCATCCGCGGCTTCCAGGGCAGCTGGCGTGATTCGCGATTTCCACTTTGCAATGAGCTTTTCGCGATCGGCTCCGAGTTCCGGAAGCTCACCAAACACCGACTCGAAGTTTTTACCCAGTAATGACTTTAGCGATCTCGCTACATGCATGGGAATTTCTTTACGTGGCACGAGTCCATCGCGAGTTGCTTTCGATAGAGCTTCGGCGTACGGCTTCCGTGTCGCCAGAGTTTCGATGACGGCCTTTTGCAGCTCGGGGCTGAAACTGGAAAATCGTTTGAGCAACAATGCGGGGGCGGCTTTGTTAGCGACGGTGGCGTAGCCTCGGATTGCAGTCAGTCGCATCTTCGGATCGTCAAGCAGGCCTTCGAGTAGTTCCGAGGCGCGCTGATTTTGTTGAGCCAAAAGGGCCTGCAATTGTTTGCGGCGCTCCTGCGGTTTGGCGCCTGAATCTTTGACGATCGCCAGAGCACGCTGGACGGCAGCTGTGTCTCCGAAGATCTGCGACAGCTGATTGGACAGATCACGAACACCGGCATCGCTGCTGACGTTAAGCCTGGCAGCGATTTTGCTCCAACCATCCGGAGCATCCACTTTCCGCCGTCCTTCGAGCCCCTTCAGCATGCCCTTCATCAGCGAACGCAGCACGCTGGCATCGTCAACAGTGCTTAGAGTTTCGGCCAGCAGGTTCAGGGATTCTGCTTCGTCGGCTGCGCGAACTGGACATAAATGAGCAGTCCCGAACAGCAGAGCAGTTGCGCAGAATAATCGAGTACCAGTGAAGAGCGTGCAGGCTGGTTTCATCTGTTTGAGGTCTCGCCAGTCGGTGAACGTAAGGTCCACCTGTGGAGGCGGAGCCAGATTTGCGTGGAAATGGCGAACCGATTCTGTCAACGCCGTTACAGTTCCCCGCCGCGTTTAACATTTGACGCAAACTGAAGGCATTTGCCAAGCGAGTGCAGATGCGAAGTCTGCTACAAAGTCCAGGCTTACGATCACCTACTATTTTCGGCCAACGTCAGCTTAAAAATAGCCACCGCCGCCACCCATTCCACCGCCCCCGAAACCACCGCCCTGTTGCTGTCCGGTGCGCCGCCCGGCCCCCATGCCTTGTCGGCCGTTGGACCACGTCTTAACGCGGCCTCCCACTGCGATGGCCTTGCGGAGTTCTTTCAGCAATTCTGAGATCTGCCGATGCACTCGATAGGTTTGCCGGATCACAACGTACTGTCCAAGCGGCGTCACGCTGCCGCCTTCACCGTCTACCGAAACCCATTTTGCCGGCGGGCTGGTTTGCTCCAGAATCATTGAAATCAACGTCTCTGTGTCAGGACGAAGGCCAGAGTGTTGTGGCGTACTAGCGCCGAGACCACCACCGCCACCGCCAAGACCGCCGCCATTGGCAAATTGTTTTAAGACTGTCGACGTCTTCTTCGCATCCGCAGCTTTCTTTTTCCGGCGTCCGTTCTTCTGGCGTTTTACGTCGGTGCGAGAGGAACCGTGACTCTTCTCAGCTTCCTCTGCTATAAAATCTGAAAGGTCATAGACGCAGGATAACAGTGAGTCCTCGGATTCTGCTTTTGCCAGCGTCGTGACTGTCAGATGCCCAGCTTCAGGCTGAAATGCAAGTTTAGGATCAGTCGTTTGATCAAAGATCAGCGTCAGAGCATCTCGGCAGGTGTGCGTGCCCAAAGCGATCTGGATACCTTCTACGCCGATGTCTTCAGTAGCAGCCACGCCTTCCACATCAAATTCTGCCGTATCGATAAAGAAGGGCACTTCGTATGACAGATGCTTCGCCCAGTGCGTTTCGAAGACCTTTGTAAATTCTTCGAGTGGGTGTGGTCCGGGGAAATCCATTCTGGGACAGGGGAGTTCAAGTGCCGCTTCGATCATTTCCAGCGTGACGAGCTTGTTGGCTGGCGGGTCTACAGCCGAACGATCTGCGAGTTCCACCTTCGCTTGCTGCTGGGCCAGGAGACGGTCGGGATTCAGAATGCCAACGCAGGCGATCAATAGAAACGGTGACAGCTTTGGGAGTTTCAGCATCATTCGGACCCTTTTTGCGAATGCGAGGGAAGAGCGGAGATGGCGAATGCCACAACTTCGACGGTACCAAAACGGGATTCCCGCTGCGATTACGTCGGAAAACGTTGATTTATTGGAACATTTCCAACAGTCCCTCCAGATGGATGCGCCATGAGAGTCCCGAAACTTGCTTCGATGCAATCCCGGTGCTAAGCTGAACCAACTGAATTATGGGCAACACCGCGTCAACGGTGCCGCAGCGGAAGCACTCCGACCTGCCGCCATTTTTCATCTCCCACCTTTTTGACCTCCCCCGACCTCGTTTCTCCAGTAGGAGTTTCGCTCCTGCCTCGGGAACCTGATGAAGACTTTGCAGTCATTCACCAACTTTCGGGTTACGTCAATCAACGATGGAATGATTCGGTCATGTACAAGACGTCATTGCCACTTCTTAGTTTGTTGTTCACCACCTTCTCGCTCACAACTTCCGCGGAAGACGCTTCCCCCATCAGTTTTCACAAGCAGGTCATGCCGATCCTGCAGGCGAAGTGTCAGGGCTGTCATCAGCCGGCCAAAGCCAGCGGCAAATATGTGATGACCGACTTTGCGAAACTGCTGCACGTCGGTGAAAGCGGCGACAAGCCGATCGTGCCAGGGAAGCCTGGGGAGAGTCTCCTGCTTTCTCAAATCACGCCTGAGGATGGCGTCGCCGCGATGCCACCCAATGGGAAGCCACTGTCTGATGTAGAAGTGGAATTGGTGCGCAGCTGGATTCTACAGGGAGCGAAAGACGACACGCCACCGTCGACGAAAGTTAACTATAGTCGAGAGAGTCCACCTGTTTATTCCATGCCGCCGGTTGTTGCGTCGCTGGATTTCAGTCCGGACGGAAAGCTGCTTGCCGTGGCTGGCTTCAATGAAGTACTGCTTCACAAAGCGGATGGTTCAGGCATTGCCGACCGCCTGGTGGGTCTCGCGGAACGAATCGAATCGGTCCGCTTTTCACCAGATGGAAAACGCCTGGCGGTGACTGGCGGTCAGCCCGGGCGACTTGGCGAAGTTCAGGTCTGGGATGTTGCCAGTCGAGAGCTGTTGTTATCACACGGAGTCACCTACGACACGGTCTACGG
>CAYZYB010000404.1:0-5187 GCA_964481505.1 uncultured Planctomycetaceae bacterium
CAAATATAGGGCTGGCCGGACTGCGAAAACATCGGCGACGTGGTGGCTTCTTGAATCACCAGCAGGAAGGTCAGGACAGCGGTCAGATGATTGATCGCCTTCAGATCAAGACACCGAATGAACAGCAGGTCGTTCAGTTTTTGTCCGGTGGCAACCAGCAAAAAGTGGTGCTCGGCAAATGGCTGGCGATGAAGCCGAAGGTGCTGCTGCTGGACGAACCCACGCGAGGCATCGATATCGGAGCGAAGCAGGAAATCTACGGATTGATGGATGAACTGGCTGCTCAGGGTGTCGCGATTCTATTCGTGAGCAGCGAAATGGAAGAGATTTTTGGGATGTCTGACCGTACGCTGGTAATGCACGAAGGTCGCATCACGGGTGAGCTTTCCAGAGATGAACTCACTGAAGAAGCTGTGATGCGGTTGGCGACGGGGAACGTTGCTGGCACTGAAGCAGCAGCTGGAGCCGCATCGTAATTTTAGAAAGATGCCCATCCGTTGTTCCATCAGGAATAGCAGCAGTGGTATTTGAGTTATGAAAAAGAACCTTGGAATTCTTGGGATCCTGGCAGTCGTCTTTCTCGCCACAGCGATGGGCAGCGACAGTTTCTTCACGCCTTATAACATGTTTAATCTGGTGGAGCGCACTTCGCTGTACGGGATTATCGGCATCGGCGTGGCGTTCGTGATCATTACAGGTGGGATTGATCTGTCGATTGGTTCGCTGATCGGACTCGTCGCCGTCGTCTTTCCGTGGGTTGTAGTGACTCATCAGATGTCGGTGGGCGCGGGGTTGCTCGCGATTCTTGCACTGTCGTTACTTGTCGGGCTTACGCATGGTGTGCTGATCACCAGACTCAAGCTGCAGCCGTTCGTGATTACTCTCTGCGGACTGATGATCTATCGAGGCATTGCGCGCTGGCTGGTTTCCGACGGCACGATGGGTTACGGCGATAAGAGTTTTTCCAGTCTTAAAATTATGGTCGGAAATATGTCACAGTTGCCAGGCTTCGGTGGCTTCGCGTGGGCCAAACATGTTCCCGTTGCATTCTTGATTCTTCTTACACTGGGAGTCATCGCTGCTGTCTTTTTAAACAAGACGATCTACGGTCGCTATCTGCTTGCGCTGGGGCGCAACGAACAGGCCGCGCGATTTAGTGGTATCAATACCACCGTGATGATTGTTCTGGCGTATGTCATCTGTTCACTGATCACCGGGCTCGGCGGGCTGATGTTCGCACTTGATTATGGTTCCATTCAGCCAGACAGCTTTGGCAATTTTTACGAACTTTATGCGATAGCTGCCGCGGTGCTCGGAGGCTGCAGTTTGCGTGGCGGTGAAGGATCCGTCTTCGGAATTATTCTGGGCGCAGCGCTGATGCGACTGCTGATGAATTCGATCAGTATGCTCGGAATCGACGATCAACTGGAACCCACCGTCATCGGGACAGTGATTCTGGTAGGGGTCATCGTTGACGAACTGGTGAAGCGATTTGCGTCTCGGCGTCGCGCCATTTTGCAGGCAAAACAGGTTGCATAGCCGTTCTATGGCCGCTTTTGGCGAAAAGGCTCCAACGAATCGGTCGTCTGGCCCGAATAGACTGGCATGGACCAGACCGAAACACCTCCGGACAAGCTGAAAGGTTTCAAGGTTGTCAGTCTTCTGACGCTGTTGAGCCGAGTCTCCGGTCTGGCTCGCGATTCGCTGATGGCGTCGCTGTTTGGGACTGGTTGGATCCTTGATGCATTCACGATTGCGTTTCGTGTTCCCAATATGTTTCGTCGATTGTTTGGTGAAGGTGCACTGACTGCCGCCTTTCTTCCCGAATTCGTTCGGACTGACGAACAGCAGGGACGCACTGCAGCCGTCACTCTGTTCAGTGGTGTGGCGGGGAGACTGCTTCGAATACTGTTTGGATTCGTGGTGGTTTCTGAACTGCTCATCGCCAGCATGTATCTGTTGATCACGATGAGCGATCGGTCGATGCTGCTGTGTGAGCTTGCGCTGATTCTGATGCCGTATCTCTTGCTGATCTGTATGGCGGGATTGTATTCGGCCGCACTTAACGGCGTGCAGCATTTCGTTGTGCCAGCGCTGGCTCCAGTGATGTTGAACCTGATCTGGCTTGCCGGAGGGATTTATGCAGCTCAGGTACTGTTTATCGGTGAAGACGAAGTTCGCCTGATATCAGGTTTCATCATTCTTGGCGGCTTTGTTCAGCTGGGAATGATGATTCACAAAGGCCGCAGCTACGGAATTTTGCTGACAGGCCGCTGCGACTCTGCGTCTCAACAAACATCGCGGGTTTTTCGAGCTATGGGGCCCGTGTTGCTGGGGCTATCGATAACCCAGATCAACGGCATCGTGGACAGCCTGCTGGCGTGGGGCCTGAGTTCCGGAAACCTGGAAGGCGTCGACAGCTTGGCTCGCTATCGATTGCCGATTGGGACTGCCGGCGCTTTGTACCTTGGTCAGCGTTTGTTTCAGTTCCCGCTTGGAGTGTTCGCGGTTGCGTTGGGGACAGTGCTGTTCCCACGCTTTGCCAAACATGCGCAGGCGAGGGAATTCGATGAGCTAAGCAAAGACGTGATTCACGGTTTGCAGCTGGTGCTAGTGGTGGGAATTCCCGCGAGTATTGGATTGTGGTTCATGGCTGCTCCGATCACCGACCTCCTGTTTCGATATGGGCAGTTTGATGCACATGATGCAGGGCTGACAACGGACATGATCGCCGGTTACGGACTTGGTGTCTGGGTCTTCAGTGGCTTGCTGATCGTGAATCGAGTGTTTTATGCGGTCAACGATCAGGTGACCCCGATGCGACAGGGCGTCATCTGTGTCGGACTGAATCTGCTGTTCGACTTTATTCTGCTGCCGATCATGGGCGGGGCCGGTCTGGCGGTCGCAAGTGTTCTTGCGACGATGTTTCAGCTTGGACTGGCACTGGAAATCCTGCGTGAGCGATTTTTAAAGCTCGGCCGCAATGCTTTCCTGCCACTGCTGTGGCGCATCGGAATCTGCACGCTCCTGATGAATGCAGCGGGACTTGGGGCATTGTACCTGATCGTATACCTGGGACACACGCACGACAGCTTTGTCTACCGCCTGGTCAAAGTGTTTGTTCCGGTGGCGCTGGCAGTGGCAGTCTATGGTGGAGGCCTGGTCGTTTCA
Organism: uncultured Planctomycetaceae bacterium; assembly: GCA_964481505.1. Lineage (GTDB taxonomy): Bacteria > Planctomycetota > Planctomycetia > Planctomycetales > Planctomycetaceae > Fuerstiella. Next base: position 3,172 of record CAYZYB010000404.1, read on the forward strand.
GGTGTTTCTCCGAAGCGGCTGTTACGCGAACCTCTTCTTTCAGAAACGCCTGTCGTTTAGTTCGTTGTAGGAAATGACGCTGCGGGCACACAGGTATCCGAACAGAAACAGCAGGTAGCGCCGATCGGGCATTTGGCTAAGCGCCCAGGCTGCCACGGATCCGGAAGCCAGAATAGAAAGCTGCAGCACTCGTTCTTCAGCTCGTTGCGGGAAGTAGCGAGTAATCAACGCCTGCGAAATGCGCCCACCGTCCAGAGGCAGGATGGGCAGCAGGTTCATCAAGCCCCAATAGCCATTGATAAACAGGAGAATCCAGATGCAGTACCAGACCGCGTCATTGGTCAGCGGCTCCTGGTAATAGTGAATCATGAAGTATTTCGCAGCGGCCACGATGCCCCAGACAATAAAACCCGCCAATGGCCCGGCGAATGACACCCAGACACTTCGCCATGTCGAAAAATTAGAAGATGTTGCGTATCCGCCCATGGCATGGAGTACGATTTCCGATGGGTATCCGTATCGACGGATCACGATGGCATGCCCAAGTTCATGAACCAGAATGGAAAAAAACATACAGAGGACGCCCAGTATCTTGAGCTGCGGATTATCTGTGGACTTCCACACGAAAAAGATGCTGATGAGCCAGAATAACGGATGAACGCGCACCGGAATTCGGTAGATATGAAACCGGAGGTCAAATTCGGTTTCGCCCACGTGCCCAAACATTCGAATGATCCCTTTCGTCTGAAACGACGTTCTCTTTGTCTGCTGTCGGTACCGTTAGGTACAGTAAATGTGGCGAGCTTCTTTCGCCGAAAATCTCGCAGTCAGGCATGACAGGCCTGGAAGCGTGCGGTTTGATATTCACCGTAGTTAAAGTGTTGGTCAAAGGATACAGTTTCTCACAATCGTTTGCCTTGCGTTTCGCCGGAAGATTTCAGGTCGCCGCTTCTTTGTGGTTTTTTCGGACATTATTGGAGTGTTGAGTCCACGTGGGCGGAATCTTTCGATCATTGATGAACCTGCCGATCTTTAAGTCGGTGCTGCGCCCAATTACGCGCGTACTGGTGGGGGTGATTGCAATTCCCATCTTCCGCTTCATCATGCGGAAACTGTTTCGCCTGCAGGATCTCGACGACGAACTCGAAAAAGATCTCGAACAATGGTTTCGCGGAGCGCTGCTGTTACTGGCGGCGACCGCCAACATGGAGCATCTTCTCTTCGGCTGGATGGACCGGCTCGACTGGATGGATCGTATGGACTGGCTGACGATGGGCCTGCGGCTGATGCTGGCGATCAGCGTTATCGAAGCGATGCCGGATCAGGAGCTATTCGCCGTGATTCATCCCGGTCCACCGAAGATTAAGCCGGGCCGCAGTGCGTTACGTACGTTTTGGCGAATGAAGTGGCGATTCATCAAAGGTTTCGTGTGCCAGCACCTCAATCGTTCGTCTCCCGTTCTGGCGATGATGGCAGCAATTGTGGGAGCGCAGTTGCTGACGTTATCGGAACTGGAGCAGTCAAAGATCGAGAAAGCGAATATGGCAGTCTGGAGCTGTAGTCATCAGGTTGGCCTGGTGAATCCTGTTCAGGCGCTAGTGGCGATGGAAACCAGTCAGCTGGTGGCTCAAAACGCACGGGTTGATGTGTCGGAGGCAAATCAGATTGCTCTGGAAGTGGGCCAGATGAATTCGAAGTTTCGCCGTCATCAGGAACGGTGGATTGTGGGTTGGGTTTGTTACCTGCTGGCGATTACGCAATACCTGATCATCGGATTGGTCACTTCCCGCGACCGCGCGCTGGATGTGTTGTCGGAATTTGATCGAGCCGTTGCGGAGCGGCGGCGTGAGCTCATCGAAGAGTTTCAGATCGAAGGGGAAGTGTCACAGGAACCTTCGTCCGACACGAAACCCGACGCGGCATCAACGCCAGCCGCTTCGACCGAAGGCGAATCCGATGTGGAAGTGTCGAGTGGTCAGGATTAGTTCACAATCTGACGCGGCCATGTTACAGGAA
>CAYZYB010000405.1:0-5187 GCA_964481505.1 uncultured Planctomycetaceae bacterium
GGGTCTGACCGAACAGGCTCGTGAGCTGCTCGAAACGGCAACCGCCGTTGCGAATGGCGATACGCCGGAAGACCTGCTTGTCGTAGCTGCATGGGCTCGTGACCCCAAGAATGGCCTGAAGCTGCGAAGCACGCCACAAATCATGTTGGCATTGGCGGCGGCTCATCCAAAGACCAAGGAATTCGTCACGAAGTACGGACGTGCGATCATGCGGCGAGCCGATGAAATCCGTCAGGTGTTCGGAGCATTCCGGCATCTGTTCATGTCTGCGGATGAAGAAGCAAAGTCTACGGACGTGAAGTCAGGACGGAAGGCTCGTGGACATCGAGGTGCTCTGCCTCACGCCTTGCGGAATGCATTGGCAGCCTCGTTGGCGACTCAGAGTGATGCTAACCTGCTGAAGTACAACGGTAATGATCGTCCGACGTTTCGTGACGTGTTGATGATGGTCGGTGGTTCAAAGGCCATTGGCAAGTATCTGGCACGAGTCACGGGCGAAGAACGAGCTAACTGGCCTGTCAGCAAGGCGATGTTCGAGTACCTCGTGAACAACAAGTACGTTGATAATCTGCCGACAATCCTTGATGCTCGAAAGCGATTCTTCGAAACAAAGGACGCTACACTTGTATCATTGGACTTGGTGAAGGAAGCAGGACTGACGTGGGAGAACGTCGTTTCGCACCTTGGAAGCACACGCACCGTATGGGAAATGTGTATTCCAATCATGGGCGAGATGGCTCTCACTCGAAACCTGCGAAACTTCGAGCAGGCGAAGATTTCACGTATTGCGTGGGATCGAGTTTACGAACGATTGCTGTCCGTCGCAGATACGGTTCAGTTGCCATTTCGGTTTTTCTCTGCGGAACGAGAAGTCTCGTCTACAGAGGCGAAGACCGTGATGGGCAAGATGCTGGATCGTGCGGTCGATAACGTTTCCGATCTGCCGGGCGTGACCATGGTACTAACTGACAACAGCGGCAGCGCCGTTGGTTGTGCCGTCAGTGGTAAGTCACGGCTGCGTGTTTCAGACGCCGGCAACATGCTGGCGGCTGTTCTGGCCAAGCGGTTGGGGCGTCGTGCTGTCGTTGGCGTCTTCGGTGACAGCAGCATGTGGGTTCCGTTCTCTCAGGCTGATAGCTGCCTGTCGATCAAGAACAAGATCGACTCCGTGGCCCAGCGAGAAGAACGCAGCAAGAACGGTGCTCTGGCCATTCCCGAATACCGAAAGGGACGGGGAGTGGGCGGTGGAACGGAAACCGGTCTGTGGTTTGCGGTCGATGACCTGACCAAGCGGAAGGTTAAGGTTGATCGAATGATCTTCCTTTCCGACCTCTGCTGCTACACACAGGGCGACAACGGAACTGCTAAGAACTGTGGCGTCAACTTGGAGAAGTATTTCGGCAAGAAGGCGACCATGCAGTCGATGGTTGATCGCTATCGTCAGGCCGTCAACAAGGATTGTTTCGTGTACTCCGTCAACTTGAACGGGCACGGGCAGAGCCAGTTGCGACCGGGCGATGACCGGACCCATCTGTTGTCGGGATGGTCGGAAAAACTGCTGGATATGATTCGAGACATCGAAGCTGGAAGTAGCAACGAACCTGAAAAGGCCGTTGAGGTTCCTGCCATCGAGGTCTTGCGATCCCGGTATCAGCAAGCATAGTGGCGAGAGCTTTTGCTTGCGAAATGAACGAGGCACGGCGGATGGTCATTCCCTTCGTCGTGCCTTACCTTGAATCAGCCGGGATGGTGCAGGCTTGGGTTACTTCCTTTGGTAAAGAACGTCCCGAGTCGCTTATTTCTCCCGGCTTTGAAAACGAAACAGCCCATCACGACTAAAGGTTGTGGTGGGCTGTTTTTGTTTGCAGGGTCAATCTACTCGCAACTCACCACGTTCGTTTGCCTGCCAAAGTTGCCCCGACTCGACATCCATAGCCGTGAGCCAGCCGCCCTTGCAAACGCCGGTATCGATGCAGGCTAGGTGGCCGATGTCGAAGACTTCATCATGTGGCGTATGACCAACAATCGCCGTCTTGCCAGAACAATGCCGTTGCTGCGGGATGTAGTCACGTAGCGAGAGCCAGCGAATTGTGTGATCGTCATGTTCCGCAAGCGAAAGCGTCGGTGCGTAGTTGGCATGAAGGAACATGTGCGTGTCAGATTCGTAGTAGGAATGGCACGATTCAAGAAAGCGAATGTGCTCTGGCGGAACAAGGTCGAGTTGGCCGCTCGCCCCATACGAATCCAACGCTGAGTCGCCACCGCAATTCAGCCAGAACTGCAAGTCAGAGCTTCCGTCACGTGCGTGCAACATCATCTGGTCGTGATTGCCGAGAATTGGAACAAGCTTGCAACGGTCATCGAGTTCCATCAGCAGATCCAGCACACCTTTGGAATCAATCCCCTTGTCAACATAATCGCCAAGTGGCACGATTGTGTCGTCGGGCTTTGGATCGATGGCTTCTATGACCGCAGAAAATGCAATAGAACATCCGTGAATATCTCCGATGGCAATGGTTCGTGTCACAACAACCTCGTTTCGGAAATTACACCTGCACTGAACGTCTCAATCGGCCGACGCTCGATACCTTTTAGATCTATGTACACTGCCACAGGTAGCCGCTCACCTTGCAGCCGTCACACCAGAAGACGTAACCAATGCCGCCACTGCCCCAGAGCCATTCGTCGCCATCGGCAGTTGGTAAGTCCGAGTCCAGTTGCATAAAGAAGTCCATCGTTCGTTCGCACGATGGGCAACTCGGATAATCAGCATCCTGAACCCAGCACGGTTCGCCGCCAATGCGATGCAAGTTCTCACGACTATTACTCAGTCCCCAATCTTGCCAGTACCAACGTTTTGGAGTCTGTGCCAAAGTGACGGGCACCTCCTTCAGCGGACCAGCGGGGAATTGCGGATCGCCAACTTCGCCCTCAAAGAATGAATGCTCTGGATGCCCAGCGTCATCATGCTTGAAGAACAGTCGTTCCTCTTCCCATCCTAAGCACGACAAGCAAACTGCAAGTTCCAGCCCCGAGAGTCCACTGATCACAATCTCATCGGGAACGGACTCAAACTTAATCAAACGATGCAGCTTGCCGCCACAGCATTTGCATTCCGATTCGCTGTTCCCTCCGAAGTGCGCTATTGGCGAATTGCTTTTCAATCGCCACGTCGGATGTTGCTCAACGAGCCAATCAGGGGTGGCATCCGCCGCAAAAAAGGAATCCGGGAAGACAATGTGATACAGGTTTTGATTACACAGCCTTGTGTAGCCTTCCTCGGAGTATTCCAGACCGATTAGGTTAAGCCAACAATTCAGCCAATCTTTAAGCGTTCGTCCAGTGTCAGACGGCATCACTGAACTTGAATGTTGACGGGCGAAGTCAACTGCAAGCATGTATCGAGACTGAACCATGGCCTCCCATGCTGTCATCTTTTGGTCAGCCGATTCGGCGTCTTCAAAAACGCTCTTCAGAAAACTGAAATGCTGAGATCCAGATTCTCGCCACGGATAGGCTGAGTAATAGCTTGCCCCATTGGGACTGATCGAAAACAAAGAGTCAAGATACGGATGAATTGCTTCTGGATGTTGAAGACTGGCGTAGGCAATGACGGATTCTGCGGCATCATTCTCATTGCCGTCTTCAAGAGCACTCAGGGCGTTCTCAACGAGGCAACGCCACTTGTCTTGAGGCAGAAAGCTCAAAGCGGCGTCCAAGAAAGTGCCACCCCTTGGATGCTGCTCGATGCTAGCAATCGCCAAGTCAACCACTGCTTCGGGGTGTTGTCCGGCCAGCGTCAACGAATCCTCGATGGGGGCTGCATACTGGTTCGCATTCAGTAGCTCAAGGATGCCACCTATTTGTGCGCTTGCAGAGGTTTCAGTCATTGCATTTCCTCTGGGTGGAGCAACGCCTCTGCGATTTTCCGCACACGGTCCATTGTAATTCCCTCACGTTGTTCGACAGCCAACGGGTGATCTGTCGGTTCAAGTTCGACCGACGGTCGCAGTCCCAAGGGGCGAGTATGAACGTGGGTCTTGAGCAGAAACGTGTCCGGGTACAGCGGCAACATCGTGCAAAGCCACCCAAAGAATGGCGGCTCGGATTCTCGTCCGGGCGTTTCCCAGATCTCACGGAGGCGCTGAAAGCTCTCTGCGCTGAGAGAAGTCCAAACGCCCCAGACGAATGGCCGTGGCCCATCATTCACTGAAAGCTCGATGCAGCCTCGAACGAAGAACTCGCTGTTGTCGATCACGCAAAAGTCTGGTGTCAGTTCACAACGTGCATCCCGTTCATTTGCCGGAATCGAATCATAGGCGGCTGGTGTATCCGCACCGAAATCCATCGGCAGATTGTCGTGATACGAACCGCAAGTGGCGCAATGAAATCCCGTGGTCTTTGGATCGGTTTCTTCGTCTTCAATGCTCATGGCCGAACGGTCTCCACGAACTCCTTCACTGAATCCATGTACTCCGTCAGGTTCGCTCGAAAGATCGTGTTGTGATTCCCTTGCGGAAATCGCACAAATCGCTTCTGTGCCGAACCGGCCCATTCGTGATTGCGTTCAGCGTGGGAGATGTCGATCAGCCCATCGTTCTCCGTGTGCAAAATCAACAGTGGGCTACTGAAACCTGACAGCTTCTTCTCGTGGTCGAAGTGACGCCGAACCTCAGCATGAACATCAGCTTCATCAAACCCTGCGGCTTCAAGATCAGCCCGGGCCAGAAATCGTTCGGAAGGATCGGCGATGCCGCTTTCGATGATCAGGCCAGCAATGTTAGGCTGACGATGTACCAACTCGATTGCATACAGCGAGCCGATTGAACGACCGAAGAGAATTGATTTCTCTGGCGAAACACCAGCGGTCTGCATCGCCGCTTCACCGTCACCGAGCATCGCAACAAGTTGAGCCTTGCCCGTCGAGCCACCGTACTTTCGATATTCGACGAAGAGAGAGTTCAGCCCCATGTCTGCGAAGACGTCTGCCATAGATGGAACGTAGTCAGCGACAGCCTCGCCGTTTCCGTGGAAGTGTATCACCGTGAAGGCATCGGGATCGACGATCCTCTGGCTGCACGCCAACTCCGCACCATCGACGTTGACCATAAACGGATCATCAACGAATCGGTCCTGTGGAAACAGATAGCGTCCGCTGATGGCCGAATGATCGAGAATGCTCATATC
>CAYZYB010000406.1:0-5180 GCA_964481505.1 uncultured Planctomycetaceae bacterium
TGCCCACTGTTCGCATCCGTCACGCGGATCACAACGTCTGCTGACACACCGATTTCTCCGCCGGTGATCACTTCGGCATTCCACGTAGAATTCGCTGCACCAAGATATGTACCGGAAATAACCGGGGCTGCCGTTCCGGATATGGACTGGTTGATCGGCTGCTGATCGGGGCGGCCGGAAAAATCGAATGTAAATCCTTGAAGCCCGTGCAGAGCAACGGTTCCGGATTCGGCAATGGACGTACTGATTCCGTCTATGGCGTCAATCCTTCCCACGATGTCACGCAGAGAATCGGTCTCAACGTCTACAACCACGGCGGTTGTCGTTCGTTGTCCGTTTGGAGCTGTGACGGTGATCGTGAGTTCACCCGATTCGATCTCAAACAAGCTTCCAGTCTGAAGCAGGGGAATGTCAGGATCACCAATTGTGCGATGTCCCGCCAGTGCTTCCGTCGGACCACTAAGGCCGATGCCCGTCGCTTGAATTGTGTCGATCTCTCGAACAAGCGTCTGCACCCAGTCGACAAAGTCTCCTCCGAGGCCCGAAGTTGCGGTTTGCGCAGAAGTCACCAGACCACCAAGCTGACCACCACGTACATCAATTCCGTTTTGTCCGGTCGATGAAGACAATTGCAATTGCTGATCTGCGCCGATCGTCACGGATAGCTGAGTTGTGACTTCACCAATAATCAAAGCACCGCCAGCAGCGACGAGGGGATCGGCGCCATTCAGCAGACTTGTCGGGTCGATATCAACATAGGTGGCAAGCTCGTTGATCAGCCGATCGCGCTGATCCAGAAGCGAATTCGGCGACTCCCCCCCGCCCGTCGCCACTCGAATGTCACGATTCAATTCCGCAATGTCTTGCGCCAAACTGTTCACAGTGTCCACAATGTTGCTGATGTCCTGATTGACATCTCCGCCAAGGCTATCGAACACCGCAGAAACCTGGCTGATCGCGGTGGCAAGCTGGCCCGCGGTCGACACGAGTTCGCGGCGGAGCACTGATTCTGCCGGATTTGCGGCAAGGTGCTCGACGCGATCGAAAAACTCAGTCACCAGTGAATGAATCGATCCTTCGCCGGGCGTGAGCGCCTGTTCCATTTGTTGCAGCGTGTTCAGTTGAGCGGTCGCTGCTTCGCGGCCCGAAATATTGGCGGTAAGAGCCTGCTCTACGGTCGCATCACGCAGACGCTGAATCTGCGCAACGTCGACACCTCCTCCTCGCACGGAGCCATTGCCGACCTGATACGTTTGCCGTTCAAGCTGATCGACACGCTGTCGATGATAACCATCTGTCGATGCATTCGCGATATTCTGCGCGGCCGTATTCAGGCCGACCTGAGCTGCACGGAGCGCGGAGACTCCAATTTGAATGTGAGACATGTTGATCGTCCTTGATCATCGCCGGAAACGTTCTCTGATTGTCGGGCGAGTGCCGACGGGATAGCTTTTTCCCTATGCAATGCGCTGCCCTTCAACGTGACTGACTTGCGCAACGGGTTTTCCTTTTGAGTTGTAACGTGACCGATCCACGGTGGCTCCGAGCACTGCGTCCAGAACGGCCGTCACAATGGAATTGGATTCAGTCAACTGCCCGAGCGCAGCCTGTAGGCTGATGGACACCGAAACTGCCTTATCCAGTACGCGCCGGCGACGTTCCTGAAGTTGCTCGGTGATTTCCGGTGTACATTTGACTGTTGACAGGTGAATGGCCGCGGGCGTTTTCAGCAGTTCCGTCGACAGTCGTCGCTGCAATGTCGCACGTTGCACGTTGCGAACGCCAACATCAGTCTGAATACCAACCAGCTGCTCAACAAATTCATTTGCGAAAGGTTTTCCCAGCTGATGCTCTGCGAATCGCATTGCACTGTTTTCCACCCTGCCCAGAAAAGCTTCTTCGTCGCCGAGGAACTCCAGGAGCTCCCTGCCCAATTCTGCTGTGATCACTGAGTTTGTCATGATTGTTCCAGTCCTTGATTGACGAAGTCTGCCAGTCCAAGTCCGCCGTTTTCTGAAAGGAATCTTCCGAAATACATGTCGAACATTCCGCCGTACGTGTCCGATTTGTCACCGGGAAACATGCCGCCTTCCTCAGAGGAGGAACGCATTGTCTTCAGCAATTGCCCAATCACCAGACTCTCGAATTCCGTTGCCAGCTCTTTACTGACTGGAGTTCCCGGGCGAGCCGTTTGCTCGACATTCACTAATGTCGCAGGCGGTGCGGTCATTTGAATAGGTTGCATGTGTTCTGGCCTATTTGAATTGGAGATCCGCATGCAGGGCGCCGGATTCCTTCAATTGTTGAAAAATGGAGCTTAGATCTCGTGGAGCCACCCCCAGTGTGTTGAGAGCGAATGCGAGGTCGGCAACTGTTACGTTTGGTTCGACCTCTGTCACCGCGATGCCGTCTTCCACGACGTCGATGTCTGTTCGAGGCACGACGACCGTTTCGCCTTCACTAAACGGAGCGGGCTGCGACACCTGAGGAGTTTCCACAGTGATCACCGTCAGATTCGAATGCGTTATTAGTACGCGCGACAGGCGTACATTTTCGCCGATCACCACGGTACCGGTGCGTTCATTGATGATCACTCGAGCTGGAACGTCCGGTTCCACTTCTAAACTGCCGATGCGACCGATCCAGTCAGATGTTTTGCCGAGATAGTCTGTCGGAATTGTTGTTTCAATGGTTGATGGGTCGATCACGCGTGCGGCACCGACAGAAATAGCGTTGATCACTTCGACGATTCGCCGAGCCGTCTCGAAATCCGGACTCTTTAGCACCAGCCGAACATGACCATTCAGTTCGATCGGTGTGCAGGTTTCTTTTTCGATCGTGGCGCCGAACACAATTCGTCCGGACGTGGGGTGATTCTGCTGAACGCTGCCCGCTTCGCCGGAAAAACTAAACCCCCCGACAGATACCGGCCCGGATGCGACCGCATAGACCTCGCCATCAACTCCGTACAGCGGTGTCCGAACCAGAATGCCACCCTGCAAGCTGCTGGCGTCATCATAGGCGGCCACGGTGACGTCAATTTCAGATCCTTCTCTGGCAAATGCCGGTAGATTGGCCGTGACAACAACCACGGAAAGGTTGTCTGTCTTGCGTGTCGTGTCAAAGTCCAATCGAGCTCGCGTGCCTGGGTCAGATCGCAATCCAAGGCGTTGTTCGAGATTCAACGCGAATTGACGAGTCACCGGGCTTTCGCCCCCCGTTCCATTCAGCCCCGATACAAGGCCGAGCCCAACCAGTTGGTTATCACGATCACCTTGAACATGAGTGATGTCCTTGATGCGTACTCCGGCAGCGTCTGAGCTTTGAGAAAGGGTCAGACACACCAGAATACAGGGAATTGTCAGTCGTGGATTCATGACTTTATCGGAGGTCCGGTGTTGATTGTCAGAGGCGGCTGGTCCTGGGAAGGCGGGGGTGATCAGAACGGCCAGATTTTGTTCGTCACACGTCCGAACCAGCCCTGCCGAGTGAACCGCTGGTTCGGACCGGCTCCTTCGTACAGAAGTCTGAGTTCGGAGATGAAGCGAGAACTCACGGTGTTGTCCGGCCCAACATCGATGGCTCTGACAATTCCTGTCAGGACCAGTGTTCGCTCATCACCTGCCACGCGCACGCGGCGCTGTCCCGAAACCACCATGTTTCCATTGGGAAGTACATCCATCACGGCAACCGTCATGCGGTCGGTGAAAGCCTGGTTGCTGCGGAACGAAGAATTGCCATCGAACCTTCGGCTTGAGTTTTTGCTGATATCAAGCGCCGCATTCGAAGCCTGCACGCCGAAACCACCGCCCGCTTCGCTTTCCAGCGAGAACGTTCCGTTCGCTTCCGACGCTTTGTCCATCCCGCGAGCTTCCTGAGAATTTACGTCCGTATCCTGCGCGACGACGATGGTCAGCAAATCGCCAACTCGCCGTGCTTTGGAATCGATGAACAGGGAAGCATGTTCCGGACTTCTCTTCTTCCACAACGACTCAGCCTGAGCGACACCCATTGCGCCGGCAAGAATTGTGAGTATGATGATTTTGTTCTTCATAGCCTTGGTTACTCCAGAAGCACTTCAACTTCGCCACGTCCGGTGACTCGACCAACAACAGTTCTCTTCGAATGCAGATTGCGAACGCGAATCAGTTGGCCCATTCGACCGGACTGCAGCGCTTCCGCAGCTGGCACAACAAATCTGAGTCCTTTTCGGCTGCCAACAATGCGCACTGCATCTCGAGAACGGATTAGCTGTTCGCTGGAGCTGTCTGCACGCTGGCCGGGAAAATCTCGGAGGGCCAGGATTTCGCCGGAGCGAATCGATCGCCGCGGTGCAAAACCCGAGACGTCTGAGAATTGCAATTCATCGTTACGTCGATCGACATAACGAATTTCTTCCGCAACATCGGCGGCAGAGACTTCCTTAGACCGTTCCAGCGCTTTGCGGGCGACCAGGACCTGCTGTCTGCGTCGAACATCGACAAACGCCGTGCGGCTGTTCGTCAGCTGGTCACCTTCCCATAACCTGACTGTCAGATTCGTGCGTCCGTATGGGAAATCCGGCGGGCTAACGATTTCGAGTCGACTGGCTTCAGTCAGAACGTGTCCTCGGAGTCGTTCGTCAACAAACGATCGCAGCAATCGTACCTTCGTGTCGTTGGCCGTCAGGTCGAATTGTCGTTCAAGTGAAGCCTGGATTTCTCGTTCGATCAGCAGGTCAGTGATGGACTCCGAATCGAAATGGGGCTCCTCCTTCGTTGAAGAAATCAGGGAGAACTTTCCGCCGTCACGTGGGTCGTGTCTGGAAGTTCTTCTTGAGGCCACGATCTGTTCGGGACCAAGCAATCTGTATTCGTGTTTTTGCAACCCAAGCAGTCGCAGCCTGACATCGATCATCGATTTGTCGATCAATACCAGGCGATCATTGCTGGGTATCATCGCAAGATCTACGGTTTCCAGGTCGTCAGAGACCTCCTTGCCACTTGAAAGTGACATATCAGCAACATCCATCAGGTACACTGCGCTTTGTTCAACTTCCGCGATCGGACGCAGCCGAATGATAATCGTCTCCGCCGTGCAAGGTGCCGCTATCAGCAATGTTGCAAATATTGCGACCGAAGCTGATCGCCTTTCGATTGTTGAGTTACTAATCATGGTGTCCCCACTGGTTCCTTAGAGAC
>CAYZYB010000407.1:0-5177 GCA_964481505.1 uncultured Planctomycetaceae bacterium
TCCGAACGTTGCATACGGTTCGTGATGCTGCCAAACGGCTGAAGCCTTATCGTCCAGAATATCAACATGAAACTTTGTCTGGGCCGTATCAAAGCCGGATCCGTAGCGACTGCCGTAGATGCGAATTCCGATAAGCCTAGCGCGTGAGAGATTTTCAGTCTTCACGACGGTTGTCAGCGGTATCTTCAAGACCGGACCCGCACCTCCATAGCTTTGCTGACCGTCTGATTTTCCGGCGTCCGTCTTGTACTCAATAGCTGCCGCAAACGGATCCTTTTTCGCGGCAGGTGGTTTCCAGTCAGCAAGTTTCTGAACGCCACGTTCCCCTGTTGGCGTTTCCGACAAATGAGTTCGAATCATCCAGTTTGATTTCTTATCCCACCTCTGAAATCCGTCGCCGACCAGTCCAGTGAACGAATGGGACTCCTCTGTGTTGTCGTCAAACCCGAGGTACACGCCTTTTGTCGCATGGGGATTAAAGGCAACCGCCACATAAAACGTTTCCGGCACCTCAATCGACGGCGTACGCAGCGTGTGCCATTTCATTTCGCCGCGAGGAATCAACGCATAGGGAAATTTCGAATGAGACAAAACCTGATACTGTTCATTCAGCAAATACACGTGGAAGTCATCCCGGGGAGGCGTCGTAGCACCGTAACGACTGCCAAAGATCTGGATCGCTTCTACGAATTTCTCTTTCCCGATTCGATTCAGACGAATGGCGTGACCGGATGCGGCAAGGCTTTGCTTGCCTTCTGCAGTATCATCAACGTGGGAGAGCATAATGGTTTGGTCCGGCACTTTGTGAGCGGCAGTGCTCTTGTGGCCTGTCGGCTGATCGTCTTTGGGCGGGACCATAACGAAACCGTAACGAATGCGGCCACCGGGCACCCAATCTGCTGGCCGGGATACGGAGAGTGATACTTGTTTCGTCAGTACAGAGACGCCGGCAACCGGGCGTTCTGTTGAGACCGTCTGCTCACCACGCCCCAGAACAGTTCCTTCTTTATCCAGAAGCAGTACCCACAGCCGCCACTCAGCTGCGAGCACACCGCTGTCTTTAACGGAAACGATCGCCTTGATCGTCGGACGGCTGCTGACAGTTTCACCTGGTGACAAGGTGATGCCGCTGATCGAGACAATTTCTTCACCGCGAAGCGTCTTCGCAGTCAGGTTCCCGGCGATTTTCTCGCCCATCGCGAAAGCGTTCTCTACCGGTGGTGAAATGTCGACGACGGGCTGACCCGCCTGCACAGGTTCCGGAATCAGCGTGGCGGAAAGCTCAAACGTCTTAACGAGCTCTGCATCGACCTTACCAGACTCAAACGTCATGGAAAGCGGTTGTGGCCTAAAACGATATGTGACATAGCCGCGATACCCAGACACTTGTTTCACGCCGAATGCCGAAGCAATTTGTTCACCGTCCTCGTTAAGGAGATTGACCTGAATTCGCCATTTCGACCCCGGATAGCTGTCATTGCCGACCCGGACAGTCGCCTTAAGCACGCCGTCTGTTACAGAGAATTCAATATTCAGAACCCACACGACCGACGGCCATTCCGGAGTCCCCGCAGAAAATCTGGCTGTGATTGGCACGTCCAATTGGAATCCTCCACTCACCCGATGCTTCCCGGTCGACTTCGCCGCAGGCACCTCTTTGTCAACTTCATCCTGGCGACCCGAAGCTGCGAGGTACCGGAGTCTGTCGGTTCGATGCCGCGGCGACCACGCATTCAACGCCAATGACCGAGCCGCCGCACTACGGATTGAAAGATCTTCGTGACCGAGCAGTTCTTCCAACTTAGCCGTCGCTCCTGAGTCACTGCTTCGACCTAAAATTGTGACCAGAGCTTCAAGCTGCTTTTTCTTCGTCGTCTGCGATAGACCTCTCAGTACTGCATCAACCGGCACTTCCACATTAGTTCTGGCCAACGCCTTTATAGCATCGGTGCTGGCGTGCCAGTCTTCATCTGCAATCATCTCCGTCAGCCGTGCGATCACCCGCGACTCTTTAAAGTTTCCAAGGGCTTCGACAGATTCCCGGCGTGAGTATTCATTGTCGCTTTTCGACAACTCCAACAGCGCATCGATGGCTCGCACATCACCGTGCGACGCAAGTGCTCGAGCTGATCGGAGTCGTATCTTTTCGTCCGAATCACGCGTAAATTTCAGCAGTAAGTCGTTCGCTGTAGGATTTTTCAGGTAGCTGCAAACGGAATAAATTTGGTAGCGGACCGCTCGCCGGGCATCATTCGAGTGTTCCGCAAGCAACTCGATCACTCCTGAGTGCTTTGACGCCGCGATGGCCTGAATCGCAGCCACCGCGATGTTCTCGTCGCTATCACCAAGTCGCTCAGCAGCAAGCTGAAAAGCCAGCGCATCATCGCCATGAAGCTTTGCATACACCGCCCCCACCTGAACATTGGCCAGTGCAGGCTTCGAGGCCCGGTGGACATATCGATCCTCATGCTGGCTGAGTCTGATGAGAGTTTCCAGCGCGCTGGCGTCACCGATTTTCCCCAGAACTTCGGCAATAGCAGCCAACACGCGAACGTCAGTCTCTGATTTCGCCAACGTGACTAACAACTCGATGGCGCGCGGATCTTTCGACCGTTCAAGAAACTCAATATACGAGCTACGCGATCGCCCCAAGGCGTTTTCGTCGGCTGCCCAGGCGGCGATCACCTCAAGCGACTCCCGACCACCAATTTTCAACAGAACGTTTGCGGCAGACTTGCGAACATCGGAACCGCTCCAGTCGTGCGCTAGTCCGGCTGTCGCCTCCACGATATCGCCTACAGATATCGCACCGTCGATCTTTCCCAGATTACGAATGGCAGCGGAACGCGCTTTGAGATCCGTACCCTTTACCTGAGTCCGAAATGGCTCGATGCATCGACGGTCACCGAGGTCGGCAAGGTATGCGAGAAGCAAATTTTGATCTGTCGTGCGTTCCGCAGTCAGTTCATTGAAGATGGCATCCGCCGCCCGAACTTCCTTTCGGTAGACGAGGGTAGCAACAATTGTGCGATCCAGCTTTCCACTGGCATCGTACAGATATCGAAGCAGCGCTTCATTGACGCCAGGAAGTTCCGAGTCACGTAACGCTCGCGGAAAGCTGCTGCCGCCCCACTCACCATGCTTCTGGCGAGCTTTCAATATCGGCTCGATCACACGAGCGTCCTTCACATAGCTCAACGCATAGGCGATGGCACGGGCTCGATCTCGATTGCCCTCTCGCTTGAGACGATCCAGCAGTGATTCGACATTGTCTCCAGCGATTTTTCCGCGAAGCCCATAGATCGCTGCGTTCCGAACAGCGTCGCTGTCATCGTCCAAAGCGTTCATGAACAACTCAACAACATCTGCTTTCTGCATTGCTGTGATCGCTCGAAGACTCTGTTCTCGCACCAACGGATCATCGTGGTCAAGCTGAGAGACATATCTCGCAAATCGTGTCTCGTGTTCTGACGCAGTCGCCACGTGTTCTGTTAGGTGAACTTCGGCAGGCTTGTCCTGCTGCGCAGTCACAGTTTCGTTTTCCTTGGCAGTAACAAACTCCGGAATCCACAACGAAACGAAGACAATTCCAAGCGTCGCAATTAATGATGTCAACAGGAGCGTTGCGGTACTGGAGATTCGCATGCCAGGCTCTCCGGGAGACGGGCCGAGAATTCGGGTGATGCGGCGACGCAGAGAGGAATCGTTTGCGTCTGCAGCTGCGAGTGTCGCCGCGGAGGGTGATGATGCATGTGATGAGACGTGGCGAATTTCAGAAACCCGTAGCAATAATTCAGCGTATTCGACTGGCTCGATACCAAGCCGCAACACAGAATCGTCACAGCAATGCTCCCGCTGTGTGCTAACGTGGCGACTGATGACCCAAACCGCCGGATGAAAAAACAAGACAGTTTCTGCGAGTCGCTGGACGATATTCATCAATGGATCCCAGCGGCGAATATGAACGAATTCATGCAAGAGAATCGATTCCAATTGTGCCGGTGTCAGTTGGGACACCATCGCGGCAGGTAACAGCACAATCGGTTTTAAGATGCCCACCACCAGCGGCACTGCGACACTGCTACAAACCGCTACTACCGGACAAAACTTTAAACCAACCCGTCGCGCGCACTGATCACATTTCGTAACCAATTCAGAATCGGACACCAGTTCGCTACATCGTCGCAGTCGACGCGCACCACCAAATGCAAGCAGCAATCGCAGCATCATTCCAAAGAACCCAATCCCGTATGCGACTATCACATATGGAGAGATACGGCTCCAAAGATCCAACTTTTCGGCAGCATCGGAAGAGCGAATGACTGCGGTCGGCACGACTTGGGCACGCTCACTTTCAACAGCTATGTCACTCGAGAGATTCGGCGACTCGCCAGGAGCCGCCACCAACGAAGTAGCAGACTCGTCAAAAGGCAAGGAAACGTCATAAGCCTCGATCGATCGGTGGGGTGAACCCGATTCAGCTTCTCCGGTAAGCTGTGGAAGCACATGTTCAGGCCAAAGAAGCAACATGTTGGCTGGCAGGCACATCATCATCGTGCAAAGCGCAGCGAACCAAATAGAATAACTTTTCCTTGCTGATCGTTCACTGAAGCCGCGTTCGGTGCTCCAGGCCACTGCGAAAATAACAACGCCCTGCCACAGAATGTGTGCCAGACTCTGCACGACACACACAACGATTTCTGAAACAATTGAAGGCTCGGCACTCATCAGGACTCCTTTCGGCGACGATTGATCAGGCGGCGAAGTGCTTTGTGCTCCTCTTCATCAACATGTTCTGATTCCAGAAGGTTCAAAACCAGCCCGGCGGCAGAACCATCAAACACACGTTGCAGAAGATCTCCAAGCATTCCGGTCGAGACAGACTCTTCGGAAACTCGGGCGGTAAAACGGTACGACTTTGCATTGATGCGGTCCCGATGGACGAATTCCTTGTCTGTCATCGTATGCAGCATCGTGACAACAGTGGTGTGAGCCAGCTCGCGGCCGGCTTCGGCGAGCGCTTCACGAACTTCGCGGACAGAACAGGATTTCTCACACCACAGCACCTTCAGGATCTGCAGTTCGAGTTCCGTGGGATAGCGCGCGCCAGACCGAGCCATTTCCTCATTCCTTTTTCTCTAGACCACTAGAGATTATTCTCTAGATAAATAGAGATC
>CAYZYB010000408.1:0-5177 GCA_964481505.1 uncultured Planctomycetaceae bacterium
CACAAAATGGAAACAGCGCATCGACGATGGCATCCTGAATTTCACAGCAGAAGACGATTCATCGCCGGAAAATACAAATGCAGCAACGGCAAAGAAACCAGCGACCCCCGGGATTGTTGATCCGCCTGTAGCTTTTGAAACACCAGCGGCCGCCCCGCCCCAGGAATCCGCGTTCAACTTCGAATTCGCAGAAGCTGCAGAAGCTCCAACGGCTGCAGCAATGGATCAGTCGCAACCTGACGAACCGCAACCGGAAGCTCCGGACGTCGCTGCAACTGTTGAAGCAACCGCGCCTCCATCGACAGCAGAAAAACCCGCGAAAAAAGGTGGCTGGAAATCACGTCGGAAACAGGTCAAAGCAGGTGACGACGAATGAGCGATCAGAGCATCACAGTTTCCAACGGCGATGACTTCTTTCGCATCCCACTCAGCGATCTGGAAGAAGCGTGCGCCGACGGCTTTTACGTTCCGGCACTCAACAACCGCACCATCGTTTCTGATGGCGCGGATTTGTTCGAGATCCCACTGGCCGATCTCCCGGAAGCTCAGGCGGACGGTTTCTGTGACCTCATGCTGGCCGAACGCGACGTAATTGAAGACGCGCTAGCAATCCTGTCACCTCCTGATTCAGCGTCCGATTCGACATTTCACTTCGACGACCTGCCTGAGCCTGAAGCCAGCGTCGCTGCAGAAACGATCGCTTCCGGCGACACGATGGTTGCCGTTGCTGCGCCGCAAACAGTAGCGCAGCAATCAGAAACGCCGACGACGGCTTCCGCCACGCCAAAGGCAGCAGATGTCGATGACGCCGATCTGCCGGAAGCGGAAGCAGAGGAAGGCGACGGTTCTGTTATGTCAAAACTACTGCTCACGGGAGGCACCATCGGCGGCGGAAACACATGGCAGGTGATGGCAATGAATGCCGGCCTGCACGGTCTCATCTTTCTGCTGCTGGCCATGATCATTCTGCCGACGCCGGAATTTGACGTCTTCATGGAAATTACGAGTGCCATCGAACCGAAAGATCCGGTGGAAATGGACTTCGAAGCGGTCGAGCTGGAGCAACCCGTCGAACTCGATTCGGACACTTCAGAAACTGAAGTCCCCAATCAGTTCGATGTCGAAAGTCCGGAGATGGTGGAAATGGACATCAGTGATGTTGAACTCAGCATCCCCGATCAACCCGTACTTTCCGATGCGGCCACCGGGCCACCTACCAACAATTCCAAAAGCGAAATGGGCGGTCGCAGTAAAGCCGGACGCGCCGCTATGGTAGCCAAACGCGGTGGAACGGCTGCCAGCGAAACAGCCGTCAACCAGAGCTTAAGCTGGATGGCGCGCCATCAGTACCCCGACGGTGGCTGGAGCTTCAACCATGCGCTTGGGCAGTGCAAAGGCGAATGCGGCGACCCCGGAGAACTTGCAGCCGACTGTCGAAATGCGGCAACCGGCATGGCGTTGTTGGCAATGCTTGGAGCCGGTCATACGCCCTTTGAAGGCGACTTCCAGCCTGAAGTTCAGCGAGGAATTGCGTTTCTCCTGAACAACGCGAAACCCGCTGGCGCAGGGCTCGATCTACGCGGACAATTCTCCACAAACACAGGAATGTACACTCAGGCCATCGCCACAACAGCACTGTGCGAAATGGTGGCCATGATCCAGCATGAATTTTTCGCCGGGAAAGGCGACAAAGAGCAGCTCAAGAAAAACGTGCAACGAAAGCAGATTCTCGCACAACTGTACCCCGCCGCTCAGGCCGGAGTTGCGTTCATCGTCAAAGCTCAGCATTCGCCGACTGGCGGCTGGGGATACAATCCCGGACAGGAGGGAGACACTTCAATTCTGGGCTGGCAAATGATGGCCCTGAAGAGCGCAGCGCACGCAAAGATTCCGGTTTCGCGAAGTACTGTTGGCAAGGCAAACCTGTTTCTCAACTCGGTGCAGTCCAAAGATGGTGGCTACGGCTATCGTGACCCCAATAAGAAATATTCGACAACGGCAATCGGCATCATTTCACGTATGCTGTCGGGGATGAGCCTTCAGAACGAGCAACTGCAACTCGGCATCGACTACCTGAGTGCTCACGGCCCCGAAAAGAACAACATGTATTACAACTACTATGCGACACAGGTCATGCTGCATGCCGGTGGAGCGAAGTGGAAGAAGTGGAACGACGTGATGCGTGAACAGCTGGTCAACACACAAATCAAAGAAGGCCATGCAGCAGGCAGCTGGAACCTCGCTGACGCACACGGAAAAAAAGCCGGACGCCTGTACATGACCTGCCTGTGCACGATGACTCTGGAAGTCTATTACCGACATCTGCCACTTTACGGAGAACCGGAAGAAGACGAAATCAACGATGGCAAAGAAGTCAACGACCTGACAAAAATGAAAAAATAACTGCGTCGATGGCTGCCGACTGACGGCCCAATGATATGTCAAGCTGACAACGCTTTACGCAAGAATCTCCGATACCAGGTCACCATGAACGTTCGTCAACCGCCGTTGAATGCCATTGTGGTAGAACGTCAGCTTCTCGTGATCGATGCCAAACAAATGCAGCACCGTCGCATGAAAATCGTGCCACGGAATTGGACGCTCTACGGCCTTCCACCCGATTTCATCCGTTGCGCCAAATGCGAACCCCGGCTTTAGCCCCGCACCCGCCATCCAACAACTGAACCCGTATCGATTGTGATCTCGACCGGGGCCGACCTTATCCGCGGCGGACTGAGCGAACGGTGTCCGGCCAAATTCCGTGGTGAACAACACCAGCGTATCTTTCAGCATGCCACGTTGCTTGAGATCCTGCAGCAACGCGGACACTGGCTGATCGATGCGGCCGGCTTCCAAAGTATGGTTGTCCTTCACACTTTCATGAGCGTCCCAGCTGGTGCGTGGGCTTCCTGCAATCGGCCCGCCGGAAAAAAGTTGTACAAACCTGACGCCGCGTTCCGGAAGTCGTCGGCCCAGCAAGCATCGTCGCCCCATGTCCGACGTTTGCTTTTGATGGATCCCGTAGGACTGTTGAGTTTCCTGCGTCTCTTCGCTGATGTCAGCCACAACAGGAATCGACATCTGCATCTTTGCGGCCAGTTCGTAACTTTTGATGCGTCCCGCCAGCACGGCGTCGTCTCCGGTCTGCCGGATATGTTGCTGATTGATGGCATTCACAAATCCCCGCGTTGCCGCATCAGTCGTCGGATCGATTTTCAACGCCGGAAACAAATCTCGCACAGGCTGCTCACCGCCCTTCAGCACAACTCCCTGGTTATCAGAAGGCAAAAACGCGCTGCTCCAGGTCGACGCTCCGGTATTCGGCGCGCCGCGTTCGTCGTTGAGAACAACATATGCTGGCAAAGATTCCGTTTCAGCTCCCAAACCGTAAGCCAGCCAACTGCCCATGGATGGATAGCCGTTGAATTCGAAGCCACTGTTCGCGACAAAAAGCCCAGGCGTGTGATTTGCCGACTGCGATTCCATCGACCGCAAGATCGTCAGATCATCGGCGTGCTTTGCAATATGCGGAAACATGTCCGAAATCATCAGCCCGGATTCACCACGTGCCTTGAATTCGAAATCCTCTTTTCGTAGTTGCCCGACCTTGCCGAAAAAGATGTCCGGCTGCTCATCCGTCTGCAGAGACTTGCCATGCATCTTTGTGAGCTCCGGCTTGTGATCGAACGAATCGACGTGACTCAAGCCACCAATCAGGCAAATGTGAATCGCTCGCTTCGCCCTGGCTGCAGACGTTGGCAACGCAACGTCGCCGCAACCGTCCTGCTGCAACATCGCGGCGAGCGCAGTCGCGCCAAGTCCGTTAACTCCCCAGTCCAGAAAACCGCGTCGGGAGTGTTGTGAATTCTGATTCATAAGCACAATCGTTCCATTTATTCCACCACGACAAACTCACTCGAATTAAACAGCCCGCGACACAACGCCGCCAAACCATGCTGTTGCACCAGATCCTTCGACAACTGTAATTCGTGCACAGAAGGATCACGACAAAGCGCCAGCTGCCACGCCCTCACAACCTGCGCACCGACATCCTCTCCCGCTTCAGTTTCCACACGCTCTGCAAAATAGCCGGACATCCGCAACACGAAAGAATTGTTCAGAAGGCTCAATGCCTGCAGTGGAGTCGTCGTTACACTTCGTCGTGGCGCCGCAGACGCCGGATCAGGACAATCGAATGTGTCCAGCAAAGCACTGCGTTGCCCTCGTGGATTGAGACGATAGATTGTGCGGCGAAAAAACTGCGCACCATCAACGTCCAATGGTTCGTAGTACGTGGTGCCGTTGTTGCTGACGATCGAAACATCTTCGAACGCCGGGCCTCCGATTGCAGGATTCAGCTTTCCCGATACGCTCAGCATGGCATCGCGAATTGATTCTGCTTCCAAACGCCGGGGCGTCATTCGCCATAACAGGCGGTTCCCCGCATCAACGTCAAGTGGATCGTTCGTCGAAGAAGACTTCTTCCAGTCGACAGCAAGATAGCCAGCCTGGCGATACGTTCGACTCGTGACGATCAATCGCTGCAACTCTTTGATCCGATAACCGCTCTCGCGAAACCGTGCTGCCAGCCATTCCAGCAATTCCGGATGACTTGGTCGCCCTCCGTTGAAACCAAAGTCGTTGGGCGAATCAACAATCCCGGTCCCAAAGTGATAGTGCCAAACGCGATTCACCATCACACGCGAAAACAACGGATTGGCAGAATCCGTAATCCATTCCATCAGCTTGCGCCGCCGATCTTTTTCCGGTGCGTCAGCTGACAAGCCGAAATCTGCGGTAACTCCGGACACAGCAGCAACGGCGCCTGGCGTCACAATTTCGCCAACGTTGTCCGGGTCGCCTCGCAGCAACACATTCGTCGTCGCGCCGCGGCCCGCTTTCAGTGTGTAGATTTTCTGATTGGCTCTGGCCGCCTGACTCGCTCGCTGCCCGGAAGCCTTCGCGATTTCCGCCCGCAGATGATTTCGTTCTTCGCGCTGCTCCCTGGAAAGCCAGTCGACAATCTGCTGTTCCGGAACGTAGTTCGCCGGATCACCGGAGGATGCCGCAACCTCGTCCGCCGACAACACGCGATCATAAAACGAGGCTTTGTGAATTCGCGCCTTCAGCGATCGATTGCCGCCGATTGGCTTGTGTCGCAAACCAAAGAGGAACTC
>CAYZYB010000409.1:0-5167 GCA_964481505.1 uncultured Planctomycetaceae bacterium
GTAGAAGTGGATGCGTCGAGAATCTTCCGAGCGCTCGACTTCCCACGGGTTACGGTTGAGCAACCAATGGTCCGGGTGTTCGATCTGACGACCATCCTCAATTGCCTGGCGAAACATTCCGTATTCGTATCGCAAGCCGTACCCTGTGACCGGCAGTCGCAGGTTAGCACAACTGTCCAGAAAACACGCGGCCAACCGTCCCAGTCCACCGTTTCCAAGTCCGGCATCGTGCTCCTGCTCAGCGACTTCTTCCAGTTGTACTCCAAACTCGTGCAGAACGGTGCGGACCGTTTCTTCCAATTCCAGGTTCGCGACGGCGTTCGTCAGGGAGCGACCAATGAGGAATTCCAGAGACAGGTAGTAAACCTTCTTTTGATCCGATTCTTCAATGCGCTGCTGAGTTTCATGCCAATGCGTCATCAGACGATCTCGCACCGCAATCGCCAAAGCACGGAACAGGTAGTCCGCATCAACTTCACGATAGTTGTAGCCAAGTGTGTACTTGAGATGACGAACGATCTCATTTTCAAAGTTGCTGAGAACTTCGGGGGCATCAACTAGTGAACTTGTGGGTGATGACATTTTGGTATCTATCATTCTGGAATGGTCAGGAGCAAATCGCTCATGAATTCGAATGGGGCGAGGGTGACTTCAGAGCTAGTTCTCCGTCAAACAGAGGCTAACACTGATCCTGCGACCGTTTTTTGCGATTTCTGCCTATAAGTCAAAATGGGTAAGAGGGGTTGTGTTTTATGTAAGCGTCGTCCGTGTCTGAAGGGCCAGTTGCAGGCTTTTCAGTTTGTCTTGTCCAACGATTTCTCACGCGCCGCCTTGGAAAACAGCTTGTCTGGTGATTGCTTTGCCCTGTAATGCCGTAAACCCCAAACGATTCCGGGCCGATCTGCGCAGCGGCAGGCAAAGCCATTTTCAGGTTACCACGCCCCTAACGGTTTCATCGGCGTTTCGGTCAAAACCGGGAACAGCGTTTTCCGGGATAACGACGTTTTTTTCGATAATTGCGTTTTGGAAGCGAGCGTCGTGGTCGACGCATTTTCGCGGCTCCTGCTTGTGTTTCAGGATCTGACGCGGCTGGTTCGTATCGTTTCAAATGATCGGAACGCGGTTCAGCCTTGTCGGCGGCGTTGGGCGACGACATGATTTGGCAACTCTGTATCGGATGAGTTCAACAAACTTCTGAACTTCCGGCACACAGAATTTGAGTGTCTAAACAGACGAGACTGGTGTAATTCTGCGAACTAATCCGCAACATCGCTGAGTCTCGACGTGCCCGGCAAAGCGGAGCAAAAGTGATGCGTACTCTGGCTGTTATCTTTTCATTGGTGACACTTCCCACCTCCTTCGCGCAGGCAGAGCCACGGCCCAACGTCGTTTTTATTCTCGCCGATGATTTGGGCATCGGGGACACAAAATGCTACGGTGGTGATCGATGTCAAATCAACACGCCGAACATTGATGCGTTGGCAGCAGGAGGATTACGGTTTACAGACGCTCATGTGAACGCATCCGTGTGCGGTCCTACGCGAGCCGCCATCATGACGGGTCGCTATCCCTGGCGGTTTGGGAAGGCGCTGCCGGGAGGTCCTTGGGGATTTGTTGGTCCGAGGTTTACTCCCGACACCTTCACTATCGGGAAAATGTTTCAACAGGCAGGTTACCGGACGGGCTATGTTGGTAAGTGGCATCTGGGCACGCAGATGACGACCAAAGACGGCAACGTTCAAAACGCCACGAATGTTGACTACAAAAAGCCATTAACAATTGGCCCTCCGCAGTACGGATTCGACAGCAGCTTTATTCTGCCCGGTTCGCTGGACATGTATCCGTACGCGTTCGTTCGGGACAATGTTTGGCAGGGTGAGGTTACAGCTCAAAAAGGCTGGAGTGCGTTCAATCGGATCGGGCCCGCGGAGAAAGATTTTGAAGATCATAAAGTGCTGGAAACGTTGTATGGTGAGGCCGAATCGTTTGTTGCAGCTCAGGGTGAGCAGCCTTTTTTATGTTCCTGGCGTTAACCGGACCTCACACGCCGACAAGTCCTGGCAAGTCGTTTCAGGGTCGCAGCAAGCTGGGCGTGTATGGTGATTTCGTGATGGAAGTCGACCAATCTGTGGAACGCGTCGTGAGTGCTTTAAAGAAGAAGGGTGTGTACGAAAATACCCTGATTCTGTTTTCTTCCGACCACGGGGCCGCTCCGTACGCGGGCAATATTCTGCAGGCGACACCAGGGCAAATTCGTCTTTTGGAAAAACAGGGACACTATTCCAGTGGCCCGCATCGCGGCTACAAATTTTCTGTGTACGAAGGCGGTTTGCGAGTTCCGCTGATCGCTCACTGGCCCGCCGTCATTTCTGCGGGCGGTCAGTGTGACGCTCTCATCGGATTGTGCGATTTGATGGCGACGTTTGCAGAACTTTCGCAGGCCGACGTTTCTGAAAAGCATGGACCGGATTCTGTGAGTTTCGCTGCGCTGCTGCGAGATCCGGCTGCAAAGGCTTTGCGGAAGAATCTGGTAATGCAGGCGGTTGGTCCGTTTGTGGTTCGAGACGGTCAGTGGAAGTTGTGTCTTTGTCCCGGCAGTGGTGCGATCGGTCGTTATGGAAACACACCGCTTTCTTCTGACGCATTTCGTGAGGCCATCAAAACGTTCGGAAAGAATCCGGAATGGACAGATCTGGCGAAGCCGCCGTTTGTGCAACTCTTTGACCTCAGCCATGATCTGCACGAGGACCACAACCTTGCTGCAGAACATCCTCAACGTGTGGCCGATATGGTGGCGCTGCTGCGGAAGCAGGTTCGAGATGGTCGCAGCACTCCAGGGCCACCACTGAAGAATGACCGCGACGAAGTGAATATCAATCAGCGGCTGCCGGAATTTGTCCGGAAGGCATTGAAGTAAGTCCAGGAATTTCGGTCATGCCGCTATGTCTGAGCAGAATGGCTTTCGAACGTCGGAATTTACTGGTCCAAAGCGGGTATCCTGGATTGGCCCGCTTTCGTTTCGAATTGCGACTTGGAACGTCGGGAAATCCATGACACAATGGAGCTCCCCGATTCTCCCTCCCCACTTCTTCAGCGTTGATTGTCATGCTCCGACGATCGCTCCTTGCCACGACTTTTTTCCATGTGCTTTGCTTTGCAACGCTTGAGTTGTGCGCGGAAGACACGACAACTGAACCGCGTTTTGAAACGCATGTGCGGTCGATCCTGAAGAAGCACTGTTTTCACTGTCATGGAGAAGAAGAAACGCCGGAAGGCGGACTTGATCTGCGTCTGGTGCGATTCATGAATCATGGAGGTGAATCCGGGACCGCAATCGTTGCCGGTAAGCCGGAAGACAGTCTGTTGTTTCGGCGGGTGCGTGATGGGGAGATGCCTCCGGACGAAGCGAAGTTGTTGTCACCGGAAGAGATCGGCGTGATTCGAGACTGGATTGCCGCGGGTGCGACGACCGTGCGACCGGAGCCGGAAACCATCACCGATGAAACGTTCATTACAGAAGAAGAACGATCGCACTGGTCGTTTCAGCCCATCAACCGCCCTGCTCCGCCGACGGTGAAGAACGCAAAAGCTGTTACCAATCCCATCGACGCATTTCTACTTGCGAAGTTGGAAACGCAGGGGTTTGCCTTTGCGGAACGCGCTTCATCGGCGACTTTGATTCGTCGGTTGTTTCTGGATCTTCACGGGTTGCCACCCACACCCGAATCGGTTGATGCGTTCGTAGAAAATGACAGCCCGGCGAAGTGGCGAGCTCTCGCTAACGAACTCCTGGCGTCGAAACACTACGGCGAACGTTGGGCGCGGCACTGGCTGGATGTCGCAGGCTATGCCGACAGCGAAGGGTACAACGATGTCGATACTGAGCGGCCAAATGCGTGGCGTTACCGCGACTATGTGATTCGTTCGTTGAATGCCGACAAGCCCTTCGATCAGTTTATTCGCGAACAACTGGCGGGTGACGAAATGACCACGTCGCCTCGAAACAACGTCTCCGAAACCGACGCTGAATTACTCACGGCGACTGGATTTTTGCGCATGGCGCCAGACGGAACTGCCGGGGCCGTGCCTGATGCGGATGTCGCCCGCAACGATACCATTGCCGACACGATAAAAATCGTGTCCTCTTCGTTGATGGGCATGACGATCGGTTGTGCGCAGTGCCACGACCATCGGTACGACCCAATTTCGCAGGCAGATTATTATCGCTTTCGAGCCATCTTCGAACCGGCACTGGATTGGCAAAAATGGCGAACGCCAACGCGCCGGCGTATTTCGTTGTATTCTGCGGAAAATCGTGAGGCGGCGGCCAAAATCGAAGCGGAAGCGAAAAAGATGGATGCGGTCCGGCTAAAAGAACAGAGCGAATACATCAAAGCGGCTTTCGAAAAGCAACTGGCTAAGGTTCCGCCGGACGTTCATGATGTCGCTCGCGCCGCGCACGCAGTGATTGCCAAAAAGCGGACGCCGGAACAAAAATCACTGTTCAAAAAGTATCCCAGCCTGAACGTAACGTCGACCTCTTTGTATCTGTACGACAAAAAAGCGTCTAACAGGTTGAAGGCGATGGCAAAAGCGGGCGCCACTCTGCGGAGAACGAAACCCAAAGAAGAATTCGTTCGCGCGTTGACAGAAATTCCACGCCGCGTTCCAGTGACGAGATTGTTCTATCGCGGCGACCATGAACAGCCGAAGCAGGAACTCCATCCCGCGGGCTTGACAGTGGTTTCCGCGACGTCGGGACTCGGCGAAATTCCAGAGAACTCCGATGACCTGCCCACGACCGGGCGGCGTTTGGCATTTGCCAGGCGGCTCACGAGTGCCCGACACCCGTTGACGGCGCGAGTGATTGTGAATCGTATCTGGCTGCATCATTTCGGTCGCGGGTTGGTGCTGACGCCTAGTGATTTCGGAACGCTGGGTCAGCCACCGACTCATCCGCAGTTGCTGGACTGGCTGGCGGCGGAATTCATCGACAGTGGTTGGAGTCTGAAGCATTTGCATCGTTTGATTTTGACATCCAGTGCCTGGCAGCAAAGGGTTCGCAGTGATACGGATCTTGAACGCGTCGACCCGGACAATCGTCTTTACGGTGGAACTGTGTTGCAACGTCTGGATGCTGAAGTGATTCGCGACTGCATGTTGGCCG
>CAYZYB010000410.1:0-5164 GCA_964481505.1 uncultured Planctomycetaceae bacterium
AACCACAACGGCATCGTCCGGTGCAGGAAACGCTGCGTCCTTCTGAAGTAGAAGTGAGTTCGGCTCAGCCTCCATTGCCCGTGGTTGGCGCAACACCTGCTATGGCTCACTCACCGGCACCAATGGTGCAAATGATTCCTGTTCCTGTGCCACAAATGGTACCGGTACCGGTAGCTGCTTCCGGGCTGTCAAATGCGAATGTCGGCACGACTCAGGCAGTCGACAAATCCTCGGAAGTCAAGCTCCCCGATCCATCGACGGTGAAAAAAGCAGAGACAGCAGACGCCGGCACCCGCGACAGCGAAAACAAAAACAATCCACCCGGCGCGAGTGATGTTGAAGCCGAAGCAAAACTTCGACAGGATGATCGACGACGAAAGGTGCTCAGATTTCGCGCGCTGGTGAAATTGGCGTGCAGAGAGTTGCAGTCGAAGCAGGAACGACTGAAGCAGAAGCCGCCACGTGTTCTGCAAAAACACATCAGCAAACTGGAGGCGATCGATAGCGGCAAATTCGATGAAATCGCAAAACAGCTCCGCCTGATTTCTGCGACCGAGTCACCGTCCGCAATTGAAGTATTGCGAGAGTATGCGGACAGTCGTCAGGTTCGATTGCGTCAGGAATGTGCGGAGGGGCTGGGGCGGATCCAGGATCCGAAGGCGGCGATAGCTCTGCTGCACATGCTGGAAGATGAAGCTCCCGCAGTATCAGGGGCTGCCGTTTCCGGACTCGTGGCATTGGGGTACGTGGAAGTCGTTTCCCCGCTGGTTGCTCTGAGTCAGGTGAATGGACATTCTCGCGTTCATGTGCGAGACGCCATGGTTGCCACGGATGGCGAAACTCAGGAAGCCTTCGTAGAGCCACTCAGGAAGATCTTGAAGTCGAAAGAAGGTCCCGAGGTGTCGGCGTTCGCCGTCTCACTTCTGTCGCATATCAAAGGTGCAGATCTTCTCAAAGTGTACACGTCGCTCACACGGCACCGATCTCCTGAGTTGCGTGTTGCCGCGATTGATGCGCTGGTCAGAACCAAAACGAAACAGTCGGTGCGTTTCTTCAACGCCGGGATCAAGGACCCGGATCCGCGAGTTCGCGCAGCTTCGGCAACCGCTCTGGGAAGACTCAATAGCCCCAGGAGTGAGTCTCTGCTGATCGAAGCATTGGGCGATGAAGACGCGTCTGTGCGTCGAAGCGCGTCACGAACGCTGGTGGATTTTGATACCACGGACGTGGCCGCCGCGGCTTCAGTTGCTCTGAATTCTGAAACAGATCAGAACGTCGTCGAGAACCTGCTGGAAATTGTCAGCAAAGGCGGAACAGATGACGCGCTTGTCACTCTGAAGAAGTATCTCAGCAGCGATGATCGAAATCTTCAGCATCGCGCCATGACTACGCTAAAGCGACTCCGAAACGGCAAGGCCGCAAAATCGGTCGTTCCATTCCTGACAGACAAACACTTAGAAACACGACTGCTCGCTGTGGAAACAGTTGGGCAACTCAAAGAAAAAAGTGTTTTGCCGGTTCTTTATGAGATTCTGAAACAGGACGGGCAGGATCAGGTCCGTGCCGCAGCGGCCCGATCGATTGGTGAATTGCCAGATGCAAATTCGGTGACTGACCTCGAAGAGGCTCTGCACGACAGCTGGCAGGTCCGATGTCAGGCCGTCATCGCGCTGGGGAACGTAGGTGAAAAAGCGGCGATTCCAGCATTGCTGGTTCAGCTCCGTGACGCAGCTCCTGAAGTTCGCTACCACGCCTGTAACTCGCTTGCACAAATCGGAGACCTGTCGGGCGCTGAGACACTGCGAGAACTGTTGGAAGATGATGATGTGATGGTTCGCCGAGGTGCCGAAACTGCTCTGCAAAAGCTGGGCTTCAAGACAGGCGGAACAACGAAGCTGCGGGCATTCAAACGTACAGTTGTCAAAGCAACGGGGGCAATCGTTCCAGACTTTGCCGCTGGCGCACTGCCTGGGGGCATTGGTGTCGTGTGTCTGGTGGCGGTACTTCTGGTGGCGGCTGGCGGATACGGAGTTTACAACTTCACTGGCACGCTGGGCCTGGGGGGGAGTTCTTATTCCGGACCGGTTTCCTATGTTGAAGCGGCCAGTATGAGCACCGACGGCAGCCAGGTTGCCGCAATTCGGCGATTCGATGTTATCGAAGCCTGGAATACAGACGATGGAACGCTCATCTCTCGTTTCAAGTTCGAAGACAAACCTCGTCTGGTGCTTCCTGCCGGGGCGGATGGGTTTCTCGTCTTCACCGACAAGGGACTGGTGAAATGGCAACCGCAAAAGGATTCGGATGGGACTTCCATGCAGCCCGTCACAGGATTATCTGCAACAATTCGCAACGCCAATGTCGTGTTGCTGCCTGATGGAAAAACGGCGTACCTGTTCCGAGGTAAGAACGCCACTGTGTTCGATTTGGCGGAGCAAAAAGAAGTCCGCTCCTTCAAGACAGAAACAACTCTACCGGAATCGACCACTGTCAGTCCGGATCAGAAGTACCTTGTGTTTGGTGACAGGGAGGGCAAGGTCCATCTGCTTGCCGGATCTGATGGGAAAAAGCTTGGCGAACTTCCAGCCTCGAAGCTGTTTCCAATGGAGAATGGCAAGAATGCTCCCAGAATCACGAATGTTGTCTTCAGTTCAGACAGCCGATATCTGGCGGTGTCGCTGCAAACGGGTGTCCAGCACATCATTGATATGGAGGACAAACTGAAAGTTCTGAAGACAACCCGGCAGCCCATCACCAAAATGGCCTTTCATCCTTCGAAACCGAGCCTGATTTCGGTTGGGCAGGAGGTCCATGTTATGGCAAGTGATTTCTCGGATACAAAAGCCGTTCCGAATGTGAAGATGGACAGGCCCAAGGTAATTCAGTTGTCCCCCGGTGGCCGGTACATCATGGCATTTGCCGACGAAAAGCCTGATCTCTGGGTTGTGGATCTGGACGAAATGAAACTGAAGCAACATCTTGGGCCCAACCCAAGGCTATAACGGTCTCCAGGTTTCGGCGCCACGCTGTGTTCGCAATGCCGGATGATCTCGCTTAATGCGCTTGCGTATTCCCCGAGTCCCTGTCAGCGCCGGGACCGGAGCATCCCGTTTGTGGGAAACACTCGACCGGAAACACCCGCTATTTGCCTGAGCGGACGACGCGGGTAGACTCTCGACGCCCAGCGGGAAGGCGTGTTCAGTGCTTTGTTTTTCGCGATGGTTGGCAGAGGGTGTCCATGGTTGATGACCCAACTTTACGTCGCCGTCGTCGAATTAGCAGCATTGCTCAGGCTTACCGAGATTCTCACGAAGTGATGTCAGCAGCTCTCGCCGTTGCCATTTTTGCGGGAGGCGGGTACTGGTTGGATTCGAAGTACGGTTATCGACCGTTTTTGACGATCTGCGGTGTGTTGGTCGGTTGTGTGTTTGCGATTGCCGCGCTTAAACGTTTGCTGGTGCGATTGGATAAACGATCGCAGCAGCGGAAAGACAGGTTATCAGCGAAGGGAACTCCGAAAGAGTGACCGAAAAGCAGCGAGGTGTACTGAAGCCGGCAATTAACCTGACGATTGCTATCGCAAGTGGTTGGGTTGTCTGTTTTTGGCCCACGAGGGCAATGAACGGTGAGGCTGGCGTTTGGTGGATGTCGATTGCGGCAATCTGTTGTCTGGTGCCGGGCTGGATCGTTGTGTTTCTTGGGACACTCGATATCTTTCCCAGCGACTTGGGTGCGATGTTAGTTCAAACGTCAGTTCGACTGGCAATTGTCGGTGGAGTTGCCGTCATTATAAGAAAGCAAAAACCTGAACTCGGTGTTGCTGATTTTTTTGGCTGGCTGATTGGGTTTTATTTGTTAGCTCTTGCCGTCGAAGTTTGGATGCTTCGACAACTTAAGAGTACCACATCTTCGCAGGGTGCTGATCAGGCTGGTGCCTCAACTACGCGAGAGATTTGAAACGAATGAGTTCTGACTCACATACAGACCACTTTCATCACGTCAGAGATGCCATTGGCTTCGATCTGCCGGGTGGTGCAGCTGATGCTCACGGGCACGGGCTTTTGGACGTTGTGCTGCCAAATATTGGCGGTTTTCAGCTCACTAAGTTCATGGTGCTGCAGGTGGTTGCTGCAGTTTTCGTCGGCATCGTCTTTAGGGGGCTGGCAAAGCGAATTCAGTCTGGTGAGCCCGCCAAAGGTCGATTCTGGAATTTCTGGGAATCGATCGCGTTGTTCCTGCGGGATGAAGTTGTCAGGCCAACAATTGGTGATGATCACCACGACCATGACGACGATCACAGTCACGGGCATGATAGCAATCACCAATCACATCCATCAACGGGTGGGCATCCGGCGGATCAGTATTTGCCGTTCATCTGGAGCTGTTTCTTTTACATACTAATCTGTAATCTGCTCGGCGCAATTCCGTGGCTGGGGTCCGCGACGGGGAACTTGAACGTCACAGGAGTCCTGGCGATTTCTGCGTTTGTCGCCACTGTCGTGTACGGGTTTCGTGCAATGGGGCCCGGTGGTTTCTTTAAGAACATGATGCCGGAAACCGGTGTCCCTGGAGCTTTCGGAAATGGCCTGACTCTTGGGATTTTTGCAATCGAGGTCTTTGGGTTCTTTATTAAGCATGGTGTGTTGGCAATTCGGTTATTTGCCAACATTATGGGCGGGCACACAGTGCTTGCCGTGATTCTGGGTTTCATTGCTGCCGTAGCGCACAGCGACAGTGGTACCGCCATGTGGGGGCTTGTGACATTCGGGAGTGTTGTTGGTCAAATATTCATCGGCTGCCTTGAGTTGTTTGTCGCATTTCTGCAAGCCTATGTGTTTTCGTTTTTGGCCACCATCTTCATTGCTGGTGCCGTTCACGAACATTAAATCGCTCAGTGTTAAATATGAATGGTGCGTCGACCCTTCGGTGCATCTTGTTTGAAAACGTTTAGTTGCACTCAACTGTTCTAAGAGGAGTTTCTCGTGAGTCAATTTGTTAAGTTTGTCTGCTTGGGAGTTGCAGCGTTTGTTGCACTCTCTGTTCCTGCAATGGCGCAGGAAACCGCTTCTTCAATTTCATTCTCTGGTGCTTTTGGTGCTGGTATCGTGATGTTGGGTGCGGGTCTTGGTATCGCCAAAATTGGTGCGGCAGCCGTTGAGAGCAT
>CAYZYB010000411.1:0-5162 GCA_964481505.1 uncultured Planctomycetaceae bacterium
CTCATACCTCACCAGATGCGATCTAAGATCGCTCGTGCGCGGTGCGTGTTTTGGTGCGGCAGCAAGAAAACAGAACCAGGAACTTCCTGTGCGTGGTTCCAGGCTGTAGTATCAAATTGGTTCAGCATATTGCCCCTGAGGTCTGGCTCCAGGCCCTAAACGCATAACAACGCGATGCACTGAAATGTATCTGGGTGCCGAAAACCCCATGGATCATCGCTCGGTCCAATCCAGTGATGCTCGTCGTTATTTGGCAAAGATCGTACTAACCTACAGCTCTCGCCTCCAATCGCCGGGTCAGCCAATGTCAGAGTACCAACAAAGTACACATCGCACATCACCCGCGTACCTTGTGGTTGCGCTGATTTTTGTTTTGTTCGGAGTCCTGTACAAATTTGGGCCGTTGCTTGTGTTCTTCGGGCCACTCGCGTTTGAGAGAACAATCAGCGTTTCTAACTCACCACTGGAGAGCATCCCAAAAAGACTTCATCCACATTTTGCCCCAAATGCATCGGATATCAGTGGCGACTACTCCAGCAAGACTCGGCAATGCACGTTTACATATTCATGCACGCCAGCAGACTTCGAAGCACTCATGGAACGTGAAAAGCTCCCGCTCGCCGACACTCTCAAAGATGGAACTTTGCAAACCGGTAGGCAGTGGGGGCCAGGTGTTGCCTCGTACCGGTTCTTTCCTCATTCCAAAACGGCAACGGTCGCAGCGTCGGCATGGTAAGTGCTTGTGCCGGTCAATGGCCAAATCACAGAGCCGCGAGCCGGTGCACTCGTGGACGCGGCAACTGAAATCAAAGCCTTCTGTTCGCGCCCGGTTGTCCTGTTGCCCTGCATTTTGTGGCCTGGACCACTCAGGCGATCGCCTCACGTTAAACAACTGTCGTGCCATGGCTGTTTTGTGTGTTGGCGGGTAATTTGAGGTCGCTTCGGTTAAGCTTCGCCTGTAATAATTGTTGGAGAACGCAGCGTGGTGCCGGGACCGTGGAGGTCGATTGATCGCTCCTGTATGCAGGGAGGGCCGGGATGTCAGATTCTTCGACCGTTTTGAGCTGAACGCGAGTCGTTCGGGAAAATTAGCCCCGTCATCTACAGAAACACTTTCCGTGCCGTCATTTCAGAACAACGATCTCGCCGAACAGGTCAATTCACTTCGTACTCGCACATTAAAAGCCGTCGGACAGGTTGTGGTCGGGTTGGATCATGTGACGGACCAGTTGTTGATGGCCTTGCTGGCGGGCGGTCATGTTCTTCTGGAAGGTGTTCCGGGAACTGCGAAGACAACTTTGTGTCGCACATTTTCTGCTGTGTTGGGAATTGATTACGAGCGTGTGCAGTTCACACCGGATTTGCTGCCGTCAGATGTCACGGGAACTCAGGTGCTGGATCGCAGCACCAGCGACTTTGTGCTTCGCAAGGGGCCCATCTTTTGCCAACTGCTGCTGGCAGATGAACTGAACCGCGCGCCCGCGCGAACTCAGTCGGCTCTGCTGGAAGCGATGCAGGAGCGACAGGTGACGATCGAAGGCAAAACCTTGCCGCTGCCGGAACCATTTATGGTGCTGGCGACGCAGAACCCAATCGAGCAGGAAGGGGTGTACCGTTTGCCGGAAGCTCAGCTGGACCGCTTTTTGTTTCGCATCGAAGTGGGATATCCGGAACGTCAGCAGGAAATCGACATGCTGGACCTGCACAGTCGGCCCACAGTGATTCCAACGGCGGTGACGGGCGCGACGGAGATCACCAGAATTCAACACCAACTGGACGACGTGTTTGGGACGGTCGAATGTCAGGAATACATCATCGACCTCACTCGAAAAAGCCGCGAACACCCGGACCTTGTGTTGGGAGCGAGTCCACGAGCGGCGATCAACCTGATGAAAGCCGGTCGGGCTCACGCGTTGCTGAGCGGTCGTTCGTATTTGACTCACGAAGACATTCAAGCCGTCAGCGTACCGGTGCTGGCTCACCGCCTGATCATGCGTCCGGAAGCGGAGATGGATGGCCGCACGGTGAACGATGTGATTCAGGATCTGATTCAGGCCGTGCCGGTGCTTGAGGAGCGTCGGTAGATGACGGGGCGTGGGCGGTGGCTGACTTTGCTGGGGATTTCCGGCTTAGTGTTGGGTGTGTTGCGCAATCAACACACAATGGCCTGGCTGTCGATGACCATCCTGGTGTGGTTGTTTGTCGAATGGCTGGCCTTCTATTGGCGTGTGTGGATCGAAGTGCCTCACATAAAGTTTCAGCGATCTGTAGGCGGACGAACGAGTGACCGTGGCGTGCTATTCGCGGGGCGACGTGTCACGGTTGACGTTACGATCGATGTCGAGGGAATCGGAATTGGTCCGATGGTGAGCGTTCTCGATTGCGTGCCGGAGAACTTTCAGATCGAATCGGGCCACTGTGAACACGAATTGCTGGCTCGCACAACACGCTCCGGATTTTCGTACGTCGCTGAAATTTGCGGAGCGGGCGAAGCGGTACTGCCGGGCTTTCGACTGACTCTGCAGGACCCTCAGGGTTTCTTTCTGACGCAAAGATTCATCGCCGCGGAGCAGCGTTATCGGGTGCTGCCTGCGTATGCGAACATCAACGAATCACAACCGATTACCAAGCGAATCAATTCCTTGCCGCAGCATGGCATTCACCGTTTGCAGCGTTCCGGATTGGGATCTGAACTGCTGGAGCTGCGAGAATACGTTCCCGGTGATCCGCCGAAGTCGATCGCGTGGAAAGTTTCCGCTCGCCGCGACATCCTGATGACGCGGCAGTACGAATCGGAAGTTCCCGTTCGCGTGACGGTGTTCATCGACGGATCGATCAGCACTCGCATCGGCGGCTTCGGGCAACGACTGCTGGATCAGATGTTGTTTGTCGCCGGAAGCGTGGCGCGGTCT
This sequence comes from uncultured Planctomycetaceae bacterium, assembly GCA_964481505.1. GTDB lineage: Bacteria > Planctomycetota > Planctomycetia > Planctomycetales > Planctomycetaceae > Fuerstiella. The sequence goes on from CAYZYB010000411.1 coordinate 2,913, forward strand.
GCAATTTCCGTCGGCGACCCGGTGGGTGCTGTGATGTTTGACGAACGCCGAACTACACGGCTGCGGCCCAGTGGCGGCGAACGAGGATTCTATCGGCTGTTGGAAGGTCTGTCCGAATTTGCCGTCAACCCTGCGGCGCCACAGCAAAAGTTGTCGCCCGGCCTGCTGAATGCCGCGCTGCGTTTGTGCGGCGAACGATATCCGGAACTCATGGAATCGCGCGTGAACATTGTCCCGTTCACTTTTTTGCCGATCACACCGTGGAAGCGACGGAGACGTTTTCTGCGTACTCAGGTGGCGTCCGTGTTGGCCGAGGTGTACCAATTGCAGTCTGTCGAGGTCGTGGAACTTGTTCACGACGACAATATCATGGCCACATATGCGCAGCGTTTTTTGGCGGAAGGCGGTGTGTCGTGGATGGACCCGATGGTGCAGACACGCAGCCAGGGATTTCACGACGGTATGGCTACCATGGAATTGTTAAGCAAGTCCATCACTGAATCCGTTACGATGGCTCGAGACAACGAAGTGTATGTGGTGCTGGCCAATCTCCTGGAATGTGCAACCAACATCAGCTATCTGCTGCCCGCCGTAAAAATGGCTCTAGCGCGTCAGCATCGCGTGGTCGTGATCTGTCCAACGCCCACGTTTCGACGACCGTCGTTGAAGACCACGCTGCCGCAAAAACCTACGGCGGAACAACTTCTGATTAAGGCGGAAGATCTTCGCACCAAAGAACTGCTGACGCGCCTGCAGCGCGAATTAAGAAGGATTGGCGCCACGGTTTCGCTTTCCGGAGAAGAAAACGCAATCCGGCTGGTGATGTCAGAAACTCAGATGGCTCGCAACGGTCGCGCTACGACAGCGGGGGCTCGATAGATGTCAACATTGGATGCAAAGCGTGGAGATCATGTTGGAGCGGCCGCGGGTTTAGAAACTTCGCCGCGGGTTTGGTCGTTGGTGTATTTTGTGCTGACGGTTGCGTTGGGCCAAATGTTTGTCTGGACTTTGTTTCCGGGTATCGAAATCCGTGCGTCGCTGATGCTGATCTTTTTGGCGTTACTGGTGCTGACGCTGAAACGCTGGACCGGAGCGTTGCTACTGGCAATCGTGCAGATGCATTTGTTCTACTTTGACGCTCACGACCGATTGTCGCTGATGCCCACGGGCGGTTTCTTTTGGGTGTTCTTTTCTGTTGTACTGGTGCTGGTTGTCAGCCGTTACCGCACACTGCAGGATCACGACAGGCAATCGGTCGGCAAATCGTTTGGGAAGCTGTGGAGGTTTATAATGCGGCCCGATGCCGAGGTCGCTCAGCAACTGATGGGCAATGTTGTGCAGGTTTTCATTCAATTGGTGAAGGCGTCTGCGATCATTGCCTTTAGCGCGTATGCGGCTTCGTATTTGCTGGCATCTGAACCGCTGAATCCGCGAGCCACCGGATTTACCATTCGCGAATATCGATTGATCCCGTCGGGCTATCGAGTCATCATGCTGAGTCTGAAGATATTTAGTATCGTGCTGGTGTCGTGGATTGCAGTGAATGAAATCGTCTGGCGAAGCCTTTCACCAAAACAGGCTGGCGTCTACCTGCGAAGCACATTTCTTAATTGGATTCATCGCGATTTTGCGATGGTCGTTAAGCGACGCCTAAAGAAACGTCGCAAAAATACTCGCGGCATGGAACCAGTGAAATCCGTCAATCCGGATCCGGACACTGAACAGCAGTGGGGTCTGCCGCAGTCGACGGAACAGAAAGGTTGAGCGTCATGTTTTTTTGGATTCGAGAAATACTTGGCTGGGCACTGGTCGTTTGCGGGCTGTTACTGCTTGCGAAGGGCGTCGACTTTGTGTCGGACCCTGAAGCACCACGGATCATTGAAGCCGGTGTGTTTATGTTTGCCGCCATGGGGCTGGTCCGCGTCGGGATTCTGCTGATTCGAATTTCGACAGCGGCCAGGATTTGCCTGCGAGAAAGTTCTCCAGCCATTGTGGCGGCGGGGAAGAAGGATTAAAGGTTTCAGGTTTCAGATCGATTTTAATGGGTGCGTCATTATGAATTCTCGTCGCGATTTTCTTTGTACCACGGCCGCTGCCGCTCTTTCGACTCTGACTGCTCGTGCTGGAGTTGCTGCGGCGAACGTCAGGAACGATCTTTGCGTCTTCACAAAGCCGTTCAATTCTTTGTCGGCCGATCAACTGGGAGAGAAAATTGCGGCGCTGGGCTTCGATGGCATTGAGGCACCTGTT
>CAYZYB010000412.1:0-5161 GCA_964481505.1 uncultured Planctomycetaceae bacterium
AACCTATATTGCTCCGGAAACGATTCTACGAAAGCCGCCTACAGAACAAACGGACTTGTATAGTCTTGGTGTGACGTTCTTTGAAGTCCTGACCGGGCAGCCACCTTTCGCCGGTGACACGCCAAACGATCTGCTAAAGAAGCACCTTGGGGAAGACGTTGTTGCGCCGTCGGTATTTAATCCGAACGTCAGCAAAGATCTGGATAAGGTCATTCTGCAGATGCTCGAAAAGAAGCCGGAAAAGCGAATTCAGTCGATGGCAGAATTACGATCGGCCATGCAGAACGTCCGTTGTTTCGAAGCAGATCCTTTGGAACTTCAGGCAAAGAAAAAACAGGAAGCAAAGGATCTTGCGTCACAATCGGTTGATAAGCGACTGGACAGTCGAGCGGATGCAGATCGTACCGCGAAGGGAATCGCTGCTCCGAAATCTAAAAAGAAGAAAAAGGCGCTGAGCCCGCTGTTTCTCCGTGAAGAAGAAGAACGAAGAAAGAACCGTATTGCTCGCGGGCTTTCTCCCGATGATTCGTCAGATCCGGAGCCGGTTGCAGACGTTCCGCCAGCACCCGTTCAGCAACCAGCGATGCCCTACCCGGGAATGCAGCCAATGCAACCAGGCATGCCGTACCCACAGATGCCAATGCAGCCGGGCATGCCGTATCCACAAATGCCGATGCAGCAACCCGGGATGCCGTACCCGCAAATGCCGATGCAGCAACCCGGGATGCCTCAGCCTCAAATGCCGTATCCGCAACAGATGCCAGTCCAGCAGCCACCGGGCATGCCGGCTCAGCAGCAGCCCCCTGTTCAGCCCGTCCCACCACAGCAGGCTCCAATTCCGGCAGCACAAACTCCACCACCACCAGCTCCGGCAGCGCCACCGCCTGCGGCGCCGCCAGCTGAAGAGCCTGAAGAAGCGACACTCGACGATTTCATGATCGAATAGCGGCGTTCGTCAAGCGATCCACTCTCAGATTCGACTGTCTCGAAGCATCTGGCGATTCTGCAGGCACCGCCTTTGACAGCCGCAGCCGTGCTTCGAACAATACGCATACTACGCAACCAACCTCAAACAACCATTCGATTTGGATAAAGCCGATTCATGGCCTCCCGTCATCAACTCCCGTTCGAAAAGCCAATCTACGATCTCGAAGACCAACTGGCAAAGCTGGAAGCCGAACCGAATCCCACGCCAGCTACCCAGGAAAGCGTGCGTCGCATGCGGGTGGAGCTGACTCAAATGACGCGCGAGCGTTATGAGAATCTTGACCCGTGGGAAATCGTCCAGGTATCGCGACATCCTGAGCGACCGCAGACAGCGGATTACGTCGAACTGGTCTTTGATGAATTCGTGGAATTGCATGGCGACAAGTCTTTCGGCGACGACCGCGCACTGATCACGGGGTTTGCCAAACTGGATGGCCGCAAAGTCATGTTGGTTGGTCATCAGAAGGGACGAAATCTAAAAGAACGCAACGAGTGTCTGTACGGATGCGCTCATCCGGAAGGCTATCGCAAAGCGATGCTGAAAATGGAAATGGCATCACGATACGGACTGCCCATCGTTTGCCTGATTGATACTCCCGGCGCGTATCCTGGAATTGGAGCCGAAGAGCGTGGGCAGGCGTATAACATCGCAGTCAATCTTCGCGACATGTCGACGCTGGAAGTGCCGATTGTTTGCGTCGTGATCGGCGAAGGAGGTTCCGGTGGAGCTTTGGGCATCGGAATTGGTGACCACGTGTCTGTTCTACAGAACGCCTACTATTCTGTGATCAGCCCGGAAGGTTGTGCGGGCATCCTGTGGAAAGACTCTGAACACAAGGACAAGGCGGCTCGAGCGTTGCGGTTCACGAGCTCAGATTTGGTGAAACTTGGCGTCATTGATGACGTCGTTCCAGAACCACTGGGAGGAGCTCACCGGAATCATCGACAGATGGCGATGACGCTGAAGGGCTGCCTCGTCGAGGCGTTACAGTCGCTGGAGGGGATGTCCAAAGAACAGCTGCTGGACCACCGATACGATCGATTTCGTAAAATCGGTATGTTCGAAGAAGGCACCGCAGCCGTTTAGGTGGACAGTCCTGGGAGCTGCCTGGCCTGGCTGCTGGGCAGCCGATGAAACCGCGTCTGAGATCTGGAATGCCTGGCTGAAGATCGGCCGCTCGCGGTCTCAAGAATCGTAACTTTGAGGCATGCCGGATGGAGGTCTCCCGCTGGCATTCACGTCGCTTGTTCAACGGTTCAGGCGATCGGCAGTTTGGCCCCCAAATGGGATCACTCGATGACCGCTGATTTGGTGCCCGGATCGGTTTCGTTCTGGCCCCATGCCAAGCCTCAAAAACGGCCGTTCGCCGGGGGAGTGGGGGAGATGGATTTGGCCCGATTTCAGAGCTGACCTGCTGGCTCATTTTGGGTTCTGGAGCCCTGTCAGTGGATCTGTGATCCAGACCAGATCTCGCCGATGCAGCGGATCCTCAATGACCAGCCAGCCGGATTTCCAACCACCATCAACGTCCGATAATGTCCGTTATGTTAGGTTAATGGCAAAAACTGCTGGTTTTTACAGGGCTGTGTTTTTGTCCCTTCCAGCCCGCTATCTGCTGCCGTGGATTTAATACCGCAACTTGTTCAGTCTCTGCTGCACGCCGAAACTCAGCCGAGGCCAGACGCCAGCCTTGTCGACCTGGTTCAGAATCCTCTGGTCCAGAACCGTTGAGCTGTCTGTTGTGGTGTCCGGATCAGCCAGCTGATTTTTGACGTCAGCATACCAGTCTGCGACGACCGCATCCTGTACCCGTTCCGGCACTCCAGCCAGCAGTTCCATCGTGCGACGAACGACCATATCTCGATCCGGATATTCGTCTCCAATCGCGTAAAGTTGTGCCTGAAACCCCATCGTCCCTGAACCACTTCCCTGCCGCTGAATCGGCGTAGATGGCGTCGTAAGAAAGTCATTCAAAACACGGGGAATCTGAATGTCGAAAGAAGTCGCAAGATCGCTGACCAGACCCTGCTTCTGTTCGGGAGATGCGGTCTTCCAGCGATCCTGGAGTTGTCTGCTGACGGAGTCGCGGATGTTGGTCGGCAGCTTTTGCAGCATCTGGTCGAATGTCGGAGTGTTTGCCGCACCGAACGAATCGATACCATTGGAACGAGTCGTTTCGGGCTGATCTGAGCTGCCTCCCAGCCCGTTGAACAGGTCCGGAATACGAAACCCATCGCCCTGCCCCTCGTCACCGGCTACACCAGATCCAAAGCGGTCTCCGCCCAACAGGTCCGGAAACGACGTCGGATCTCCCAAATCGCCTTCGTGGATCGGTGCCAGTTCCTGTCTGTATTTGGCCAGGTACTCATGGAAGTGGTCTGGTGTGAGAGGTTCGACGTTGTCGAGTATCCAGCAGGCCGCTTCACCCGTATGCGACTTCAGGACTGTTGCTTTCAGCGTTTCGGAAAGGGTTACAGCGAAAAACGTCGCAACCAAGGCGATGACAACGCCTTTGAACAGCCCCAGAATCCCGCCGAGGTGTTTGTCGAAGTCTTTGAATTTCGCCTTTTCCATCCAGCTGTTCATGATGCGAGCCACCATGAACGAACCCAGGGAAAAACCGATGTACAACACGAACATCGCGATCCAGTGTCTCAACGGTTGCTCGACGTTGATCTGCGGTTCGATGGCTGGAGCCAGCTTGTCGGCGAATTTAAAGCACAGGATCAGCGCAGCGATCCATGCCAGTTGAGTAACCAGACCTTTCTGCGCACCAGACCATGCTGTGTACACCAGAAGTGCCAGAATGACGCCGTCATACCAAATCATAACTTGCTGCTCAGCTTCGCATTTACCGGAACGCCCGCCTCTTAATAGCTGGCGAAGTATAGGTGGTTTGAGCGGAACGCGGGAAGCCCGGAATGAACGGCAGTTCGCGAGTCGACGCGAGTAAACGCTTTTGTTGGTCACTTCGGGATGCAGAAAGTCTGCGGTCAGCCGCTCGCAGGGCCCGTATTAGAACGTCTTTCGGCTGTCCAGAAGCAGTGTGACGGGACCATCGTTGACCAATTCGACGTCCATGTGAGCCTGAAACTGACCGGTTTCGACAGTTAGCCCCAAACCACGCAATTCGGCGACGAGGCTTTGGTAAAGGCTGTTGGCCATTTCCGGTCGGGCGGCAGCGACGAAAGCTGGCCGACGTCCTTTTCGGCAGTCGCCCAGCAGCGTGAACTGACTGACGACCAAAATCGAACCGCCGATCTGTTTTACGTCGAGGTTCATTTTGCCATCGTCATCTTCGAAGACACGTAGCCCCGCAATCTTTGCCGCCAGCCAGATGATATCGTTCTGCGTGTCATCGTCGGCAATTCCCAGCAGGATCAGGAATCCGCGATCTATCGCGCCGACGATTTGATCTTCGACAGTCACTGAAGCTCGGGAAACTCGTTGAACGACAGCACGCATAGTTCAAGGACCTGGGGCAAATTGATGGATCCGCAGCGCGGCGAATCGAAATCGGAGTTCGCGTGGTTTTGAGACACTCGTTCGTCAAAACTGCCCGCTGCGACGTTCGCGTGACGGCAGGATTTCCAGACATGTTGTCCACCAGCCAGTCAACACAGTTTGGATGAATTCATCCGGCAACTGTTCACTCTGCATCTCAGCCGCCAGACGGTGATGATCATACCTGACTGGAATAAACTGGACAGATACCGGAACGCTCAAATTCCGGGCAGAGCAGAGAAGGGGACTATGCGTTGCGTCTTTCCCTGTCGAAAGAATCGCGTACCACACGTTTGTTTTGCCATCGTTCTCCGGCCGTCCCAACACGCCAACATTGACATAGCGGCGACCGTCGTCGAGTTCTCGCTGCCAGTGAATTCCGGAATGTGTTCCGACGATCACATCCGCGTCGTGTTCGTTCGCAAGACGATTCAGAAAGGCAGGGCTGGTTGTTGATTCCCAAAGAAACTCATTCGTCTGACGAGGGCTGCCGTGACACAGCAGCACATTCAGTCCGTCGCAGTTCAGTCGGATTTCTGCCGGCAGATTTCGCAGCCACTGTTTGTTGTCGTCATTTGTGTTCGCGAGCGTGTAGTCGTAGCTGATTTGTGCGAAGTAATTGTCTTTGGGATCTGTATAGCCGCACTGACAATCGTTTAGGTCGTTGCC
>CAYZYB010000413.1:0-5152 GCA_964481505.1 uncultured Planctomycetaceae bacterium
GCATAGATCAAGCTTCCTTCCAGGCCCGTTTTCGTGGCGACGCAGAACCCCTGTTTCTTAAACTCCCTGCTCGTAGAATCGACGAACGTCAACACGACAGATTTTAGTGGTTCTCCAGCAAAGCGATCTCGAAAGTGATCCGACCAGCTGACGTCGAAGCCACAATTCGAAGGCTCAAGGTCCTTGACTTCAATACCGTTTCGTCGCAAGGTTGGCACCCACTTCCCATCGGACCCAAGCTTTGGCCAGCTCGCTCCACCCAGTGTCAGCACGGTCGCATCCGCAGTAACAGCTTGTTGTCCTGCAGGAGTTTCAATTTGTAAATTGCCACTCTCGTCCCATCCATTCCACCGATGTCTAGTCTGAAAATCGACGCCTCGATCACGAAGACGTTGCAGCCACTTCTGTAACAGAGGCAGAGCTTTCATGTCTTTTGGGAAAACTCGTCCGGAGCGACCCACAAACGTGCTGATCCCCAGGTCATGGCACCACTCCTTAACGGCTTCCGGGCCAAAAGAATCCAGCAGCGGGCGGGTGTGTTGCGGCTGTGGTGTGTAGCGGGCCGCGAAGTCTTCGAACGGCTCAGCGTGTGTCAGGTTCAGCCCACCTTTGCCGGCGACGAGGAACTTTCGCCCAATGGAGGGCTTTGCTTCGTACAGCGTGACGGAGGCTTCCGTCTGGGACAGAACATCAGCAGCCATCAATCCTGCCGGGCCGCCGCCGATCACTACAGCATTTCGCATTGTATCTTGATTTCAATGCCGTCAGAGCAACAGCGAAGGGGAAAGTAGGCGTGCGGTAGAGTTCCGCAAGTGCAGCCTGCACAACATAGTGAGCAGCGTCGCTGATGTCGTTTGCAGTGACAGAAATTCCGCCGGAATGCCGACGGTAGTGGTGGCTTCCAGCCGCCAATCTGTCATTTTGCGGTGGCGGTGGCGGTGGCGGCTGGAAGCCACCACTACTTTGATCAGCACGGGCATTCCGAAAACGAAAAAAGCTGCCGATCAATGATCAGCAGCTTTATCGTGTAGCTTAACGTGGTACGCATCCGTGCGAATGATGAGTTTTGTGCGAAGTTCTTCGGCATGACAACGTCGCTTGGCCAAGCTGCGTTTGGCGGACCAGATGCCACCGGTGCCGGTTTAGTCGCCGGTAGAACGCCATTCCATCTGAGTCGGGTCGGCGACCTTGCGGTATCCGAGGCTCATGAGAACTTCGAGGACTTCGCTCCAGGTTGGAAACGGTCGCCCGCTTTTGCGCTTGTAGTCGTCCATGGCTCGCATGAATTCGACTTCACCGCCGGAGTAGTCGCGTTCACAGGTCGTCGGATCAATTTGTCGACGGCGATCCTGTTTGTTGCGTCGGTCGGAAATTTGCGGTGCAGATTCCGCAGACTCATCGTCATCTGTCAACGACTCCTGCAGTTCCGGGCGCAGCTTCTGTTTGGTGAGTGGTGTACGACGACCGCGTCGGCGGCGATCCGTGACAACCAGGTCTGTTTCAACTTCCATCAATTGTTGGCTTCTCTCTCGCGTCTGAGGAAAACGGAGCTGACTCGTTTCGGTCATGCCACGACCAAATTCTGCCAAAGCGAAAGGGAAGCTTTGCCAGCGAATCAGATCGAAGCCCGCATGCGGCTGCAGGCTTCGGCGACTTTAAGAGTCTTCCACAAAAAGTTATGGAAGGAGGAGATAACCCAATTGAAGAAGCCTGTTAACGAAAGGAAACATGAACGACTGAGGAAAATAACCGATTGCACCGGTTGTACGGGCTTTCTAAGAGCCCGAGATTCTTCTCAAGTGATCTCTGAGCCCTGCTATTTGTGGTAGCCGAGTGAAGTCATCACGTCGTAGAGTTCTTCGAAAGTAATGAAGCGCCGGCGATGCGTGACTTTGTACAGGTCCACAGCCTCAGCAAATTCAGCGACTTCAGGACGCTCAGAACGGTTGCCATCCTTGAATTGTCGCCGTTCTCTGCCAGGTTCCGGCAATGTTGTTGGCTTTCGTCTTTCAACGAAGTCCGTGCTTTGTGGTGTTGTTAGTTGCTGTTCCATGGAACCTACCCTGTGACTGACCGTCGACCGAAATGAGAATCCGGGAGTTAGTTTCCCGATCTTGCTGGAGTCTTGGTCGCCATTCGGGAGCTCGCCGACTTCGATTGGGTGACAGCTTCTGATTCTGTCGGGAAAGAATCCTGTCGGGGGAAGTTATCCGATTATAGGGATTCCACCGGCGGTTTCGGGATCTGTGCGTACAACGGATCATCACACGCACATTTCAAGCTTCGGCTGACAGCAAACATTCTGCGGCGCGCCTTTGGCTGTTACGGCAAACCGGCTAGAGTACGTCGCACTGAATTCTAATGAGATCGGACTGCTTCGTTGTCATGCCCTCAGGGACGCCATTCTTGAAGACTCCCAGAACAAAACCATCGCTGCTTTTTCGCCTTGTCGTTCCGGCTACCGTCATTTTTATTATGACTATTCTGTCGCTGATTGCGTCGATTTTTGGTGATCCTGCTGCACCGATGGCAAAGTGGCTGGATGCTCACGGAAACGCGCTTCTGCTATGGGAGTTTATTGCCATCATCGTGATCGGAATTGCGGCGATGAGCTTTGATCGCTTCAGAACTTTGCGAGGGAAAGACGAAGAACCGTTCGAAGCCATCGGCGAATCTGAAGCCACTTCCCCGTCCTCCAATTCTGAACCTGCTGCCGAATGAAGCTGTCGCTATGACCGATGCCATCAAGCAGAAGATCGATTCGCTAAGAGCCGAACTCGAACGGCACAATCGACTCTACTACGTCGACGCCAAGCCGGAAATCGCCGACCGCGATTACGACCGGCTGATGTCCGAACTCCAGTCGCTGGAAGCCGAACACCCGCAATACGATTCGCCATCGAGCCCATCCCGTAAAGTCGGTGGCGAACCGATTGCGGGCTTCGAACAGTTTGAGCATCGTGTCCCGATGCTGTCGATTGACAATGCGTTCACAGAACAGGAACTCATCGACTGGGACGCAGGACTGCAGAAAACGTTCGAACGTGAGAAACTGGAATACAGCGTCGAATACAAAATAGACGGCGTCGCACTGGCGCTGATTTACGAAAACGGAGAACTTGTCCGCGGAGTCACGCGAGGCAACGGTGCTGTCGGTGACGACATTACATCGAATGCCAGAATCATCGGCGGCATTCCGCTGAAACTGGATAGCAAATCACCGCCGCCAGTTTTGGAGATTCGCGGCGAAGTCATCATTTTGAATGAGACGTTCTCGAAGTTTCAGGCAGCTCAAATTGCGGAAGGTGATGAGCCGTTCAAGAATCCACGCAACGCGGCGGCTGGAGCGATGAAGCTGCTGGATCCGCGCGAAGCGTCGAAACGCGGGTTGCGGTTTCTTGCTCATGGGGTCGGCTATGTCGAAGGGATTGCCTGGACAGACTATCTGGAATTCCTCGATTCGATTCGAAAAATGGGATTGCCGGTCACTCCGTCTGTCAGCAAAGCCGTTGGGTTCGAACAGCTGATGTCTGCTGTTGGCGCCATGATGGAAGGCGTTGCGTCGCTGCCGTTTGAGGTTGATGGTATTGTCATCAAGCTGAACAACATTCAGGAACGGGACCACCTTGGCACGACTTCAAAAAGTCCGCGTTGGGTTCGGGCGTACAAGTGGGAACGTTACGAGGCGGAAACGAAAGTCGTGAACATTGCGATTCAGGTTGGCAAGACGGGCACGCTGACGCCTGTGGCAGAACTTGAGCCTGTGGAAATTGACAATACGACTGTGTCGCGGGCAAGTCTGCACAATCGCGACGAACTTGAACGGCTCGGCGTAATGATCGGCGACACGGTGCTGGTCGAAAAGGCGGGTAAGATCATTCCCCACGTGTTGCGCGTCAACGAATCAGCTCGTGACGACAGCCAGCAGCCGTTTTCATTTCCTGCAGTTTGTCCGGAATGCCAATCCGCCGTTCAACAGGACGACGGCGGTGTCTACATTCGCTGTCCGAATCCGTCGTGTCCGGCGCAGCTCCGAGAAACATTGATCTTCTTTGCGTCCCGCCCGGCGATGGATGTCGATGGGCTTGGAGAGAAACTGGTGGAGCAGTTACTGGATGCGAAACTCATTGACGGAATTCCTTCGTTATACCGCCTGACAAACCGGCGCGAAGAACTTCAGAAATTGGAGCGGATGGGCGACAAGTCCATTGACCGACTACTTGCTGGAATCGAAGCATCGAAACAACAACCGTTGTGGAGACTTCTCACCGGAATGAACATCCGTCACGTCGGCCAAAGCAATGCTCAAGTGCTTGAACGCGCCTTCGGCACAACCGAAGAAATTGCGCAACAGACGGAAGAGACTTTGGCTGCAGTGGACGACATTGGCCCAACGATCGCGACGGCTGTGGCTCAGTATTTCGCCTCTGAATTCGGCCAGTCACTCCTGAGCGAGCTTAAAGAACTGGGGTTGAACCTGGGAACGCCAATTGACCGCTCCTCAGCTCCGTCGGCCGAAGAAATGAAGCTGAACGGGAAGACGGTTGTCGTCACGGGGACGCTCGTGCAGTTGTCTCGCGAAGAAGCCAAACAACTCATTCGCGACCATGGCGGCAAAGCCTCCGGCAGCGTCTCCAAAAAGACGGACCTCCTGCTTGCCGGCGAGAAGGCGGGCAGCAAATTGGCGAAAGCGGAAGAGCTTGGGATTGAAGTGGTGTCGGAAAGCGAATTTTTGGAATTGCTTGGCGGCCCCGCACAGCCGTCGGGGACGTTATTCTGAACGGCGATGTTCAAGCAAGGACGCTTGGCCACCGAAATCACGGACGTCACTAAAAACGACTGGATCTCGAACCACTGAGGCTTCGGTGGAAGGCCCGCAGATTCTTTGGTGACTTCGCAGTTTTCCGTTGTCCGTGCCGCCGCAGCACGCTGAAAGCCGGGAAACCTTGATGTCCTGCCTGGAATTGGCTGAACTTTGTGAAGATAACGGCCGATACCCCACCAAATCGCGTCGAAGAGTATGCTGAAGTCTTGAAAGCACCGAACCAGGTTGGCATACTCCGCGTCTCGAAAGCAAACCATCACCAGATGGCAAGCCGGGCGATTAGCTCAGTTGGCTAGAGCACCTCGTTTACACCGAGGGGGTCGGGGG
>CAYZYB010000414.1:0-5142 GCA_964481505.1 uncultured Planctomycetaceae bacterium
GTACAAATGTGATGACGGCGGACGAAGGCGGCAACTACAAGTTCGAATTCCGACAGGGCCCCGTCTTCACGCAACTGCTGCTGGCAGACGAAATCAACCGCGCGACTCCCAAAACGCAGTCGGCACTGCTGGAAACGATGCAGGAAGGCACCGTTACCACCGGCGGCAACACGTATCACATGGAACAACCGTTTTTTGTACTCGCCACACAAAACCCGATCGAACAGGAAGGCACTTTCCCGCTGCCCGAAGCACAACTCGACCGGTTTATGTTTAAAGTAGTGGTCCCCTTCCTAAACCGCGACGAACTGAACGAAGTCGTGAGTCGCACTATTCTGCGAAAGCAAATCGACGTCGACAAAGTGATTGACGGCCCGCGAATTCTGGAATTACGGAAGACTCTCGACCGCGTTGTTGTCAGTGATCCAATGCGAGACTTTGCGTGCCGCCTTGTGTTGTCGACTCACCCGGGCACCGAATTCGCGCCGGAACTGGCAAAGAAGTTTTTGCGATGGGGAGCCAGCCCGCGAGCGGCCCAGGCACTGATCCGCGCGGCGCGGGTTCGAGCGTTGAGTCAGGGGCGACCGCATGTGGCGTTCGAAGACATTCGCCACTTTGCCGCAGAAGTCCTGCAGCATCGAGCGTTGTTGAACTACGACGGTCAGGCAGAAAACGTTTCCGTCGCGGACATCATCGGCGAATGCGTGAAAAAACTGCCGACCGAAGCAACGTAGTCACACCAAATTTCAAATTTCAGATCTCAGATCTTGAACTTCCAATCCCTGACGCCCCAATTTCACATCTAAAATCTGAAAATCGAAACCTGAATCCCGAAACCTCACAACTCACCCCCCTGTTTCCCAACAGCACGCTGAACCGCATCGAACGCATGCGGCTGAATCCTCTGCGCCGGCTTACCAACCGCAGTCGCGGCGAACACCTGGCGGGCAAAGGTGGCGGCAGCACGGACTTCGCAGACTATCGTGACTACGCTGCCGGCGATGACATGCGCTACGTCGACTGGAACATCTTCGCGCGGCTGCATCGTCCGTACATCAAGCAGTATCTTCACGAAGAAGAACTTCACGTTGTGATCATGGTCGATGCGTCGACGTCGATGCTGTTCGACGACAAACTCCAGAAAGCCAAACAGTTGGCCGCCGCCTTCGGCATCATGGGGCTGCTAAACGTCGAACGCGTCAGCGTGTACGCCATTCACCAACAGGAAGGCCAGCCATGGACACTGCCGCCAGCTACGGGGCGAGCGAAAATTCGCCAGCTGTTGCAGTTTTTGGAAGGCGTTGAAGGCGGCGGCAACGTTCCTGTCGAACAGGCCATAGAAACGATGCTGCGATTTCATCGCGGCCGTGGGATTGCCATTTTGCTGTCCGACTTCCTGACATTTTCTGACCTCAGCCGATCGCTCAACATGCTGTTCAGCAGCGGACTGGAAGTCTGGGGGTTGCAGGTGCTGGGTGATTCCGAAGTGAACCCAACGCTGGACGGCGACCTGCGATTTGTCGACAGCGAATCGGGAGAAACGCTGGACATCACCAACGCCGGTGAACTCATGAGCCTGTACCACGAACACCGTGAGTGGTATCAGGAGACGCTGCACCAGCAGTGCCGCAGCCGCAATGGCCGATTTACGTCGATCACATCATCGGCCACCATCGAAAGCGTTTTGTTCGACACATTAAGTCGACAGGGATGGGTGCTGCGATGAACTGGCCTGACTTTCGTTTCCCGACCGGCGGCTGGTTTTTCCTGTCGCTCATCCCACTGGTCATTCTGTACTTCCTGAAGCTCAAACGACCGCGGCTGGAAATCCCGTCGCTCGCGCTGTGGCAGTCGGTGGTCAACGACCAACGCGTGAATTCGCCGTTTCAGAAATTTCGCCGCAACCTGTTGCTGTTGCTGCAGCTGATTCTGATCTGCCTGCTGATTCTGGCGTTGATGCAACCCTTCATCAGCGCTGGCCCGGCAACCGACGAATACATTCCGGTGCTGATCGACTGTTCGGCCAGTATGTCGGCCAAAATCGATGGTTCCGATCAGACTCGGCTGGACGTCGCCAAAGAACGCGTGCAGGCGATGATCGACAACCTCCGCGGCGAAGGTCAGATTTCGCTGTTCACATTCAGCAGCGGCGGTCGGCGACTCACAGAATTCACCGACGACCAGCAAATTCTGTCTCGCGCGATGGAAGACGTGCGGCCAACTCATCGCGCCAGCAAACTGGATGAAGTTCTGCGCATGGCCGATGCGTATTCACGGACAGCGCCTGTGGAACGCGTGATCGTTCTGACCGATGGCAACCTGCGAGATCGCGTTGACTTCGAACTTCCTTTCAAGCTGGATGTTCAGCGAGTTGATCAAGGCGGTGACAACATCGGCATCACAGAAATGACGGCGCGCCGGGCAGGTATTGACGATCCAAATTCGTGGGACATCTTTGTGCGAGTTGCGGGGTCCAGCGAAGAAACGGTCTTTGGTGACATCACGCTTATGCAGAACGGCAAAAAGGTGGGCAAAGAATCCGTCGGTGCTTCGCAGGAAGACTCAGAACGACTCGTATTCTCTGTCGACAGCACAAAATCATCGCTCATCCAGGCCAGGCTGACCACAAACGACTTTGATTCGCTGGACATCGACAACACGGTTTGGCTGAGTCTGCCGCGAACACGGCCGCTGAAGGTTTGGGTCGACCCGAAAATGTTTTCGTGGCAACACGCACTCAACGTACAGTCCGACCTGGATATCGATGCAGCCGACACACCCTCCGAAGCGGAATACGATTTGATCGTCAGCGGTTCAGAAGACCTAAAAGGATCGCACGCACCGATCATCGTCTACAATGGCGTGTTGCCCAAAGATCTGGAACATTTGATTGCCGTTGGCGAACTGAAAGAGGACGAAGAACCGTTACAGGTTGTCGATTCGATCGACACCGCTCCACTGCTGCGGCATGTTCGACTGCGAGACGTCCAGATTGGCCAGTCGGCACGCTATGCCAAGGGAGCCAAGGCTCGAATGCTGGAGGAACTGGGTTACGAAGTGCTGATTGATGGAACGAAAGGCCCCCTCATGCTACAACGGCGCCGCGGTTTGGAAACGGCTTACTACTTTCTGTTCCACACCGATCGTTCTACCCTGCCCTATCGGCTTGGGTTTCCGATTCTGGTACGCAACGCTGTGGAGTTGGCTCTGCAGCAGGCAGGTTTGGCAGAAGTGGCGGCCGTTCCCACTGGAGTCTTGCCGCCGATCAACGTCGAAGCCGATCGCGACTTTCGCATCACCGGCCCGGACGATTCCACTCAGCAGGCACATTCGACAAGCAGCGGAATGCTGGCCGGCATCCAGGCTGACTTTGTTGGCAAGTACGACGTTCTGGATTCGGGAGACGTAACTGCGTCAATTGGCACCGGGCTTTTGAGCCCGCTGGAAACATCACTTTCTGCCGTGGAAGAATTGAAATTCGCGGAACTCAGCGTCACCACTGATGAATCGGAACTGATCGAATCGGACCGGCAGCTGTGGTGGACGCTGGCAATGCTGGCGTTTGTATTTCTGCTGGTGGAATGGTGGTATTTTCAGCGGGTGCGAGGAGCCACATCGTGATCGATCTCGATGTTGTGCCACAGCCGAAGGCCCCGGTCTTTGCTTCAGCCCCACCGAAGCAACAGTTGGATCGCCGCCTCGCTGGATTCTTCGCGAAAGTGCTCACACTATTTCTGACGGTCTTCCTTTGCATTGAATCCGCAGCCGCACAGACGCGATATCCCGTCAGACTGCGGCTGGAACCGCTGTCCATCCGCGGCCGTTCGGGCGGGCCAATCCCGATTCGCATCAAACTCGAATACAACTCCAATCAGATCATGGAAGGTGATCTGTTCATGGAGATCTACAACACCGTTTACGCGCCGAGCGATCTCATGGCCACGATTCGGTACGAAGGCATCGTGTTACAGGGCAACGACTACTTTTTTGACACGGTGCTGCCTCCGTTCGAACATTCGTTTGGCAAGCAGTATCAAATCACCGCATGGTTTGAAACAGAATCCGAACGCATTCCACTGTCGACGGATCTCAAGAACCCGAATGAACCGACAGAACTTTTGACAATCGGCACGCGACAGCGAGCCACCGTAATTTGTTCGTGCACAGGCGATGGTCTCAGTAATCGAGCATCCGCAAATCAACGTTTTCTGAACAATGCGCTTTCACTGGACAACTTCAACCCCGTTCCGTCCCAAAACGCTGAGGGAATGTCGCGACCGGAAAGCCAAACGGTGCTGCACTATGCAGCGGCTTGGGATGCTTTCGACCTTCCGGAAAATCCTCTGCACCTGTGCAGTTTTGATGTCGTCCTGCTGGTCGACGGCGCGCTAAGTCGACTCGACACCGCTCAACTGTCCGCACTGAAGACATGGTGCGAGTCGGGAGGCAGCATTTGTATTGTTCCAGGAAAACGCCGTCTGAAAGGCATTCACCTGCAATTTCTGACGACGCTGTTCGAACGAGAATACGATCCTGGCCTGCATCTCAGCCTAAACGAAGACGGTGGTCTTCTGATCATCAGTAACGAACAAGACACGATCGTAAACCGGCACTTCGGACTTGGCCGCGTCACACTGCTGCCAAACGCTGACGATCTTTCCACGCAGTTAACATCCGCCGATATCCGGCTGATGACGAGTCATTTGTGGAAAGCACGCCACGACTCCGGTATCTCAACAAGCAACACCTGGAACCTGAAAACCGCAGAAAACACGCTCGCAGCACGCGGCATTCGCGTCGTCAAGAGAAACGACAAGTACCTTGTGCTCGGTCGAATGCGCAATAGCTTTCAGCAGGCTCCCGGTTTTTCAACTCTTGATGAAATCGCCACGGCGTACGGCATCAACTGCGAACTATCACCGCAAAGCAGTCCGCTGAGCAGTGCATGTGAAAACTCTCTGATGCCCAAAGACGTGAAGATGGTGCCATCCTGGGTGATCGCGTTGCTGTTGTTTGCATTCGTCGTGACCGTCGGCCCTCTCGATTACTTCGTTCTCGGATATTTCAAAATCCGAAAGTACACGTGGGTTTTGTTTCCGTTTGTGACGGCCGGATTTACAACAATCACGATCTACATTGCAC
>CAYZYB010000415.1:0-5142 GCA_964481505.1 uncultured Planctomycetaceae bacterium
TTTCGGTTCTTACCTCCGGAATCGGTTGGCCGCCGTGGCGTCTTTGGGGCTGGGGCTGCTTCGTTTTTGCTGACCGCTTGCTGCGCTGCATCGCCGACTTCGTCATCGCGTTGGTCGTCCATGTCGCGATAAAAAGGGAGTTCAGGCATGTCCGTGCCCTTCTACGCCAGGCACCGCCGACAACAGTTGAGTCGTTTCCAGCTTAGCGCCACACGTTTCGCAGCGCGGGTGATTCTTCACAAACTGCTGCACCCGCATTTCGCATTCGGAAAGCAGCTTCCGACAACGTTCGACATCGTTCTTCAGTTCCTGTCGAGATGTAGTCACAGCCGAAAGGTCTTTCACCATCGCCTGCAATGCTGCAGTGTCCGAATTTTCTGTTGGTGCCGCGAGTGCCTTTAGCCGCTTCGCAGCCGTCGCAGCACTTGCCCGTTGTTGTTGCCGAGATTTCAGTTCGGTGATGGTTTGTTGCAGTGTTGATGTGTCGTGCTGTTGCTTTGGCGGTTCCAGCACCGACAACGATTCCGCTTCCCGTGTCGCGCGGTGGCTGTGGTTTGAGGCGTCGCGGAGATCAGAAATGATTCGATCAAGATCGGCAGTCGGATGGACAGCGGGAGGCGAATCCAGCTGCTGAAAAGCCGTCGCTTCGTCGGTCAGCGAGGCAGCTCTAACCGCAGTGGATTTGAGTTGTTCCAGGAGACGTTCGCAATCCGATGTTTCATGAAGTTCGGGCGGTGCTTTGAGGCTACAGCTGGCTTCAATCGCGGTCAGCGCGGCTGACTTGACGGCTGCAACCTGCGACAGATCAGTCATAAGCGTCGCCAGGCCGGCGGAATCATGAAGCGTGGGGGGAGCGGTAAGATTTCTGAGTGTTTCTAATTCGCTATTCCATGTTTTGCATTCTGCGGTAGCTCCAGTGATTCCATCTCGCACTGACGCAAGCCGTTTGACGTCATCAATCGTTTTCGAAATGTCAGCAAACTGTAGTTCCGCCTGCTTAAGTTGCACTTCGATCTGTTCGACCGGTTTCAGACGCGACAATTCCTTGTCGCACGTTTCCAGCTCTGCTGTGAGTCTTTTCGCATCCTGTCGAGTGTCTTTGACGTTGGAACGGTGCTTCACCGTCATTTCCAACAGCCGTGATGCATCTGAAGCCGCTGCGAAGAAAGAGGCTGCCCGACTTCCAGGATCTCCCAGCAGGAAGACCGGTGATTTTTGTTCACCAAAGTGGATATCGTAGCTCACCTTTTGTTTGCCGGCGTCTGCTTCGACAATTGGCATTCGCAGAAGTTCGTGCAGACCATCGGGAATCTTTTGGCCAACGCGATGAATGTCTTCTCCGTCGAGCGTATAGCTGACGCTGGCCTTTTTGCGTTGCCAGCAGATCACGTGGCCGTCGTCTGTTTCCGCAGTGATCTTTGCGGTCTTGGCACCGTGGCGCATCACGTGAGTGGTCTTGCCGTTCGACGCCAGGATCTGCAAAGCCGCCACGACAGCAGATTTGCCGCAGTTGTTGGGGCCTGTTAGCACGGTCAACCCATCCGCGAGGTCAATCACGGTGTGCTGATGCGACATGAAATTTTCAAGCGTGATACGACGCAACATGGGAACAACCAGAAGGCTCGGGGACCGGCCTGTTTTCGGCAAACAAGAGTTGACTAAATTCCGACGGACACAGTGACTACTGGCGGAAAGCACGCTCGAACGGTTCCCGAAGGCGTCGTTCTGCAAGCAAAACGAAGCGATCTCGGCCACCAGCGCCGACCAGAAGTCGCGGAGTCTAGTTGCTTCGCACTCGTTTCTACAGCGAATCGCGGTCACTTGTGGACTGTGGTGCCGTTTTGGTCAGCGTAAAAGCCGCCTGCGACCGCTTCTCCCGTTCAAAAAATGGCAAAAAATCGGCCGCCTACAGATTCCCGTTGATAGACGCATTCGCAAATCCGCTCGGTGGTACAACCACACATCGCCAGCCAGTTGCTTGCCCGCACGTTCAGCCACGGCGACTCATTAAATGAAGATTCCGAGTCTGGTTAAGAATGCTGGGACACACGAGGTGTTTGCTCGTAAGGCAGCAGCGATGCCTTGGTTGGCGGAGATCGCTCTCGTTATCTCCGGAGCCACTGTTGTTCGACGAATTATTGCTGCGGTTGAAAACTGTCCGGCGTGGCAAGTTGGCTCAATCTTCGCTACGCCGATAGACTGCTGCGATTCATGCGAGTTCTGCTCTTCCGACACCCGGAGCTCCCAGGCAGACGAAAAGAATCGCATCCAGGGCTTCCAGTCAGCCGACACTTGTGTAAACTGATTGTTGTGCAGCGTCACCTGTTTCAGCCACGCTCAATATCAACAAAATAACAATGCCATGCACCGAAATTGGGCATTCACCCAATTTAGGCATGGAAACTCAACCCGCCCAATCCGGTGATGGCGGGCGATAGCTGGCAAAGGAATATTGAGCCGATGATCGAGAAGTATGTCTTCTTCGAACTCATGTTCCTCGTGCCGCTGATGCTGTGCGTAGCCGTCCCCATCATGAAGCGGCGCGAGCACGCGGAGATGCGTTTCCTGAAATCCGCAACCACACTTTGCGGAGGAGTCTTCTTCCTCAATATCGCGATGTGGCGCAGCGGATTCGTGTTCCCGGCTTTCATTGTTCTGCTGTTGCTCGTCGCAGCGTATTCAATACATCCATCGATTTCGCTCAGCCTGGCGACTTCACTTTTCGCCTGCGGCGCAGTGATTGCCGCAGGTGCCGCAGCCAACTCGTACGCCGACTCACACCGCGGTTCATTTGCGGACCAGAATCATGGACTGTTTACTGGGATCGTTTCGCTGCTCGCAGGCATTGCCACAGTGATGCTGCTACAGTTTGCAGCCAAGAAAGCCGTCGGCAACTCGGTGCCAGCTAACAATTGCGTGAACCGGAGCGGCGAATCCGGCAGAATCTGAAATCATCGCGTACCGTCGCCGCCCGGTTACGCTTGTCGTTATGTGGCAAAGAGCATGCGAAAGCCGACACTCGCACTGAACGCTATGTCTGCCGTGCTTTTCCTTGCGTTCTTCACGTACACATTCGTCGCACGTACGCACCTTGAATCCATCGCTCGAAACTTCGTTACCGAAAAGACACTGGAACACTCTGGCCCGATCATCGACACCGTCGAAAAGGCACTCGATGTGCCACTGGTCGCGAAGCTTGTTTCAAGTGATGACATAAAACTCGTCCGCTCTGAGATTGACGCTTATCGCAAAGATCCTGCCACCTACGTTGCAGATCTAACCGGCCAACACTTTCGCAGGCCGCAGGGCAAACTTGGCACCATCGCTCGAAAAGCTGCTGATGCCAGAGATGCGATTCGGCGGTTTTACAACGACACGCTCACCGCCCTCATCGTTGACTTGCGTATCTTCTCTGGCACCAACATGGTCGCAGCTTGCGTGGCGCTGTTATTGGTATTCAAGTCCGCTGAATCCGTTCGCAAGCCGCTCGTCGTCTTCTCACTTCTCCTGTTTGTTGCCGTCGTATTTTGCTCGTATCTTTACATCGACGATCTGTCGTTCCTGCGCATCTTCACTTCAACTCACATGGGCTGGTGGTATCCTGTATTCGTGATCGTGGTAGCCGTTTGGCTTTACAAGGATCTCGGTGGTGCAATCGAAGCGGCCACATAACAAAAACCGGCACCGTAACACGGTCGGTGCCGCAACTTGCAAATTACATTGACTGGTCCGCGTCCGGTGATGTGGGTCGTTATTTCGTTCAGTGCTCTTTCAGGTTCGTGAAGTTGCGGTGACGGAATCGCATTCTTGTAAGACGTCGTTGGTCGGCTGACGGCCGGCATCGTGTTTTGGTTGGGGGAAGTCGCTCTCGTTATGTCCGGAGCCACTGTTGTTCACCGAATTATTGCTGCGGTCGAAAGCTGTCCGGTGTGGCAAGTTGGCTCAATCTTCGCCACGCGAGCAAATTGCTGCGATTCACGCAGATTCTGTTCTTCCGACACCCGGAGCTCCCAGGCCGACAAAAAGAATCGCATCCAGGGCTTCCAGTCAGTCGTCACTTGTGTAAACTGATTGTTGTGCAGCGTCACCTGTTTCAGTCACGCTCAATATCAACAAAATAACAATGCTATGCACCGGAATTGGGCATTCACCCAATTTAGACATGGAAACTCAACCCGCCCAATCCGGTGATGGCGGGCGTTATCCGGCCAGGCTAGGAACCACATGAATCCGTACGTTGCGCCAAGTGAACCGCTGGCTGAACAAGCCGTCTGTGTTCGTCGTTTCGACGTGGTCTTGATCGCTGCATGTCTCGGCATCGTGGTCGTCGGATCATTTACTTCGCATGCCGTTCCATCCGTACGCGCCTTCATGATGCCCCGGTTTGGCTGGGGCGGACTGGATCTCGTGCTCTTCCCACTGAACTTCCTCGGACTCTATCTATGGAAGCCAGCTACGCGATTGCTCGCAGCCGCTGGCTTTATGTTTCTGTTTGTCGGCTCGATAAATGCTCTGACGATCTTAAGAGCTGGTACTGTTACTACTGTGTCAAATGTTTACCACGACCGACTACCGTCGTCCTACGGTTGGTCAGTAGTACCAATTCTCGCTGTAGGTCTCTACTTGTGTTGGGTCGCATGGCAGACGCGATCGCCCATTGCATCGCGGGAGAATGAATCACCGCGCGAATAAAAAAAGAATGCACCGGAGCGGTGGGCGACCCGCTCTTTTTTTTCGTAAGCCAATCGCCACCGCCCGGTGAACCCTGACGTTATCTGGCTTAGAGCAAAGCCCGCCTACGTTCAACAAAGGTGTAGCAATGAAGCCTACTCTAGCCCGCGTTGTGTTTTTTGTTCGTGACGCCGCGACATTGGCCGAATGGTACCGCGATGTTTTTGGCCTTACCACGAAATACGACGGTTTGGATCAAGGCTGGATTGAACTTGATGCCGGCGGTTCTTGCACACTTGCACTACACACGCTGGATGATCCAGAACCAGCACACGCTGAAATCGCATTTGCGGTGAACAACGTCGAGGCAACACGACAGGAACTCATCGGCAAGGGCGTTGACATGCACGACGAAGTTTTGACCTGGCGCCACTACCAGTACTGCAAAGGAAAAGATCCCGAGGGCAACAT
>CAYZYB010000416.1:0-5140 GCA_964481505.1 uncultured Planctomycetaceae bacterium
TTCTTCTGCAGCTGCTGTACAGCTCTCTTATCCGAACTGTTTGGCTCCGTTTACAGAGTCCGACACACTGGAATTGAACATGCACAGTTTTTGAGTACACCCATTCCTGCTTCTGAGCGTTCTGGATTCGTCCTTCGATCGTTCTGAAGAAAGGCGTGCTTTATTGCTCTCTGGAAACAGGGGACAGTGATGAAAAGTGGGATTATGTCCCACTTTTTTTATTATGAAGTCTACACGAAACGGTTTCGGTACATGAACGGCGACGAAATCAAACGAATTGTCGATGCAATTCACCGCGATAAAGGCATCGACAAAGAAATCGTCTTCGAGGGCATCGAGATGGCCATTCTGTCGGCGGCTCGAAAGCACTTCTCTGAAGAAGAAGTGCTTGAGGTGCGTATCGATAGAGCCAGCGGCGAACCATCGCTCACATGTGATGGAGCGATGCTGGAGCCGGACCTGATTGGTGACCTCCTGGGCCGAATTTCTGCGCAGACAGCCAAGCAGGTAATGATTCAGCGAATTCGGGAAGCCGAACGCGATTCGCAGTATGACGAATACCTGGATCTTAAAAGCCAGCTTGTCACAGGCTCGGTAACACGAGTCGATCGTGGAACGGTCATCGTCAACCTCGGTAAGGTAGAAGCAATTCTACCGCGCGGTGAACAGATCAATAAAGAAAGCTATCGCGTCGGCGATCGCGTAAGAGCGGTCGTGCTGGACGTTAAGAAAGCTGGTTCTCGCGTACGCATCATTTTGTCACGCACCCATCCGGATTTTGTCCGGCGTTTGTTTGAAGTAGAAATCCCGGAAGTCAATGACCGCATTATCGAAACACGATCAATCGCGCGTGAAGCGGGACACCGCTCAAAAGTCGCCGTGTCGTCACTCGATTCAACGATTGATTGTGTGGGAGCATGTGTGGGAGTTCGCGGCGCTCGAATTCGTGGCATTGTCGAAGAGCTGAACGGCGAACGAATCGATATCGTGCGGTGGAATGACAGCCTGCAAATCCTCGTGCCGAACTCGTTGCAGCCGGCAGAGGTTGAAGATGTCATCCTTTGCCCGATGCTTGGAAAAGTGATTTGCCTGGTTCGAGAGGATCAGCTGTCCCTGGCAATCGGCAGGCGTGGGCAAAACGTTCGTTTAGCCTCAAAACTCGTCGGCTGGGACATCAACGTGATGAATCAGGAATCACTCGACGAACAACTCGACATTTCTATCGAGGCGTTTAGCGTTGTACCGAAGATGCCCTCAGACCTCGTTGAAAACCTTGTATCACAGGGCTTCTTCACGTTTGACGACCTGTCTGTCATCGAACCCGATCAACTGCAGGAAATGAGTGGCCTGTCTCAGGAAGATGTTGATGAGATCATCGAATTCGCAGACGCTGAGAGTCTTCGAATCGAACAGGAAGAAATCGCAGAAGCCGCTGCCCGGAAATTAAATCCGCAGCCAGCCAAACCTGCAGAACCAGTTGCACCTGCTGCGGAAGAAACAGCGCCTACCGAAGAAACATCTGACGCAACGGACGCAACTGAAGCAGTTAGCACAGAGGAAGCAGCGCCTGTGGCTGCAGAGGAGTCGGCTACGGAAGAGACTGCCGCAGACGAAGCCACAAAGGCCGAACCGGCATCTGAAGAAACTGGTAGTGAAGAAACTCCGTCTGCTGAGAGTGCGACGGAAGAGTCTTCGGAAGAAGATAGCAAAGAGTAATTTTGAGAGAAGCAGCGGAGCGTTCGACTCTGCACCGAGTTCAGACACCACTTAGACGCGGAGACGGCTTTCAATCATTAATTAACAGAATAGCCCAACAAATAAACGCTGGGCTTAAATACTATGAGTGTCATTCACCTGTTCGTTTTCAAAAACTGCGAAGCACGTTGAAATGTACCGGAGTGTCCAGCAGACACCGCCGGTCGTGATCGACCGCGATGCTCACATTTGTGGGTCACCAATCGCGAAGCGTCGAAGGGGTAGTTGTCTTGAAGATCCGTATCTTTGCTTTGGCCAGAGAACTTGGCCTCGACAGCAAGGTTTTACTTGGCCTTGCCGATGAGGCAGGAGTCAAGTTGCGTAATGCGCTGGCGACAATAACGCCGGAACAACGCGACCAAATCGTCGCTCACATTCAGGGGCAGGGCGAAAAGCCAGCTGCACCAACCGCCAAGGCAGAAGACCTCGCGCCGACCAGAGATTCCAATGCTGGCAAGAATCGCGACATCAAACATATGCCAGGCAAGGTGTCGCAGACGCCGGATCCAGCTGAGAAGGAAGTCGTCAGCGATGCCCCGGCGGCAGAAGCCGAAGAACCGACTACCGAAGATTCTGACGACGCAGCCGTTTCGGACACACCGGGCGATGATACGGCAGACAGAGACTCAGAGAAGTCTGAAGCGGTCAGTCCTGAGGCGTCTGAACCTGACACTACAGAAGATGTGGCTAAGCCAGCTGATGCTGAGGCAACGAAAGCAAAACCAGACAAGCCGCCAGCTGCTCCGAAAGCGGAAGATCCGCCCGCACCAACCCAGCCGCAAAAAGCAGCCTCGCCACTACAGAGAATGCAACGATCTGCACCGCGCGAAATGCGGCCTATCGGTTCGATCAAAGACAACAGTGGCGGTGGAACAGATCCTGCCCCCAAGGAAAAGGAAAAAGAACGGCCCATTGAACGACCGGTCGGACGTCCGCTGGTTGCGGCACCGCCGTCATTCCAGCCCCCGGTGATCAAACAGAAGCCGAAAAAGTCGGGCGAGAAGGCGATGAAGCCGGAAATCTCGCTCGACAAAATCGTTGACCGCGCCAGTCCACTGGCTGACCAGTTGGCCCAGCTTAAAAAAGCACGAGACCAACACGAAGGTGATGCCACAACTCCTTCGGGAAGACGCGGCGGCTCACGGAAGGGATCTCTACTGGCGGAGCTCCGCAAGTCGCGTGAGGACCAGCGTGCCCAGAAGAAAATGCGGCGGCGGAAGCGCAATACCAATGTCGAACTGAAGACGTCCGCACAGATCGAATTTCCGATTACAGTTCGAAATCTATCGGAAGCGATCGGCCGCCCTGCGAAGTCCATCATGGGGTATTTCTTTACGTCCACCCCACCTAGAATGGTGACGATCAACGACGAACTCGCAGAGGACGAAGCTCTCGAAGTCGCCATGGAACTCGGCGTGGATCTTGAGATCAAACGTGGTCGAGACATCGAAGCCGAACTTCTGGCGTCACTCGATCACGAAGACGACGAAGACACGTTGGAGTGGCGTCCGCCAATTGTCACGGTGCTGGGTCACGTCGACCATGGTAAGACAACACTGGTCGATAAGCTGCGAACGGCCAATGTTGCTGCGGGCGAAGCTGGTGGAATCACTCAGCATATCGCAGCCTACCAGGTCAGGCACAACGATCAGCCAATCACATTTGTGGACACGCCTGGTCACGCAGCGTTTGGAGGAATGCGTGCTCGCGGAGCGAATGTCACCGACATCATCGTGCTGGTGATTGCGGCAAATGACGGCATCATGCCACAGACGGAAGAATGTATCAGCCATGCCAAGAACGCTGGCGTGCCCATCATCATTGCACTCAATAAAATGGACCTTCCGGACGTTGACGACCAAAAGGTTCTCCAGCAGCTGGCGGGGCACGAACTGCTACCGTCGGAATGGGGCGGTGAATATGAAGTCATCCGGACCTCCGGCGAAACCGGCCTTGGCCTGGATGAACTTGTCGAGACGATTCAGCTGACCGCTGAACTCCACGACTACCAAACCAATCCGGATCGCGAAGCTCTGGGTGTTTGCCTGGAAGCGTTCCGTGATGAAGGTCGTGGTGTGATTGCGTGGATGATCGTCCAGAAGGGAACACTTAAGGTTGGCGATGACGTCCTTTGCGGAACCAGCTACGGACGAATTCGAGCCATCTATGATGACCAGGATCGCGAGCTTAAGGAAGCCGGACCTTCGATGCCGGTTAAAGTCGCTGGCCTGAACGAAGTACCGACGGCTGGCGTTCACTTCTTTGCGATGAAGACCATTGAAGAAGCTCGTGGTGTCGCAGAAACTCGTATTCACGAAGGCCGCGAAGAGATTTTGTCGAAGAGCGGACAACCGAAAACTCTGGAAGACATCCTGAATTCCGGTCGTCCAGGCGAAGGCGTACAGACGCTGCCGATCATCGTCAAAGCCGACACACCTGGTTCAATCGAAGCAATTCGAGGCGAACTTGCGAAGTTCGAACACGACGAAGTCGCCGTGAAGATCATTCACGAAGGCGTTGGTGGTGTGAATGAAAGTGACGTCTATCTTGCCAGCGCTGCCGGCGCCGTCATTGTTGCGTTCCATGTGGTCGCAGAGGACCGCGCTGCTGTACTCGCAGATAATGAAGGCGTTGAAATTCGACGCTACAACATCATCTACGAAATCACAGAACAAATCAGACAGTCTTTGGAGGGCATGCTCAGACCGGAACGCGTGGAAGTTGCCACAGGACGAACAATCGTCCTTCAGACGTTCAGCATCAGCCGATTCGGGACAATCGCTGGTTGTCGAGTACTCAATGGCACGATTAGCCGAGACAATCGGATCCACGTGATTCGCGACAACACGGTGATCAACGACTATCGTTTGGCTTCTCTGAAACGTGAAAAGGACGACGTGAAGGAAGTACGCGAAGGCATGGAATGCGGGATTCGACTGGAAGGCTTTAACGACATCAAGGAAGGCGACATTTTTGAAGCGTTCCGAGTCGACGAAATCCAGCGTAAACTCGAATAATCCCAGCTGTCTTTTGCAGCGAGATCATCCTGTTCCTTCTTTCCCGGACACAACTTCCGGCTACGATATTTCAGGCAGCAGCACTGGCCAAAATCCGCCACGCCGGAGAGTTTATTTATGTCATCACGCCGAACAGCGCGAGTCGCATCTGTCATTCGCGAAAGTGTCAGCATCAGCATCCTTCAGGAATTGCGCGATCCACGCATTCGGAATGTGACTGTGCTGGGAGTGGATGTGAGTCCCGATTTGCGTTACGCAAATATCAGAATATCGGTCATGGGCGATGAAAAAGAGGCTGCATTGACTCTTCATGGACTGGAATCGGCAAGAGGATATCTGCAGTCGAAAGTCGCAGACCGAGTAAAAAC
>CAYZYB010000417.1:0-5139 GCA_964481505.1 uncultured Planctomycetaceae bacterium
GCCATAGACCAACAATGTCAAAACCCCTAACACGCCAGATTCAAGTAGCATTTGCCGATGTACGCTTAGGTGCTGGCCTAACCCTGTCAGAAGCGTCTCTGGAGGGCGTACTCTCGCCAAAAGCTAACAGAGTCGCCGATAACACGACCCATTGGAGCAATGTTTCCGACTCAGAATTAAGTGATCTTCACTGGTCATTTGGCTTTTTGGACGTTGATGGGTGGAAGTTCTTTCTACCCGCCTTCTTGACGTTCTTTTTGAGGGCACGAGAAGTAAGCGAGGAACCCGACATTCATTCTATTATCTCTTCTTTTTCCTCAGGCGGTGCGATTGATCGCTACTCTAGACTTACGCCAGAACAACTGGAAGCCGTAAGGACGTTTTTGGGCCTTTTGGATGGGCATGATATCTACCACAGAGCAGCCACGCGCGCAAGAAAAGCAATTATGGAGTATGTCAGAAAAGGGCGGGAAAACCCAAAGGGAACGCAGTTCAATTCCGGCGATTGAATCGGAATCACCGGTGCTAGGAAATCACCGGTGCCACCTCACTATAAGGAAATCACCGGTGCGGAAATCACCGGTGCCACCTCACTATAGTTGACAGTCAAGCGGAACTTGGTAGTCTGGTGGCTTCACGGGATCACAGCGGAGAGAAATGATGGGGCGTTTGAGTCGAGCAGAGAGTTGTCCGGATGACGAGATCAGCGTTGTTCACTGTATCAATCGGTGTGTACGACGTGGGTTTCTGTGTGGGAAAGACTCAGTCAGCGGCAAGAACTTCGAGCATCGTCGTGAGTGGATTCGCGGTCGATTTGAGTTTTTGGCAGGACAGATGGCGGTCGAAGTGCTCGGCTACGCGGTTCTGAGCAACCATTTTCACATCGTTCTTCGCAACCGTCCGGACGTGGTTGCCGAGTGGTCAGACGATGAAGTTGCCTTACGATGGTGGAACCTGTGCCCCGGTCGTCGCAACAAAGACAAGACACCAGCGAAGCCCACCCAGCTTGAACTGAATGCCGTCAAAGGTGACAAAGAAAAGCTGAAGGAGTACCGCAAACGATTGTCGAGCGTCTCGTGGTTTATGCGATTCGTCGCTGAACACATTGCCAAACGCGCCAACGAAGAAGACGAGTGCACGGGCCGCTTCTGGGAAGGTCGTTTTAAGTGTCAGCCGCTGCTGGATGACGCTGCAATTCTGGCCTGCATGCAGTATGTTGACCTGAATCCGATTCGTGCGAAGATCGCGAAGACGGTCGAGGGGAGTGATTTTACGAGCGGCCAGGATCGGCTTGCGGACCTGAAGGATGGGGTTTCAGGTGACGGGATTCAGGTTTCGGGGAGAGAAGCACTGGGATCGCTGCCAGCGGCCGATAACCGGGATGCGTTTGACCGGAAGAGTGAGCACGGGGAACGTGCTGGTTGGTTGACTCCCATTGCGTTGGAGCCACCACGGCAAACTGTCCGCAATCGCAAATCGAAACGTCGCACGAGTAACAAAGGGTGTTTGAATCTATCGCTGGTGGAGTACCTGCAACTGCTGGATTGGACGGGGCGGCAAATTCGTCGCGATGGAAAGTCAGGAACGATTCCCTCCGACCTTTTGTCGATTTTTGAACGTGTGGGCGTATCGTCTGAGCTATGGGTGGAATGCGTTAAACGCTTCGGCAAATGGCACGGTTCCGGCGTAGGCCGAACTTCATCGCTGAAACAACATGCCGAGCGAACAGGGCGGAACCGTTCGTTGAACGCACGCCGCAGTCGCCAGCTGTTTGGGTAGAGTTGCCGTTATGTACCTGGCAACACTGACAATGTGTAGCCGTACTCCCATCGCCGTTGGCTATGGGTTAAACGAGCTACAGCGTGTCGACAGATACCCTTAGCACTTCGTCAATCGTTGTCTTTCCATCAAGGACCTTTTGGATGCCATCGAGCCGCATCGCTCGCATGCCTTCCTGGAGCCCGAGGTCTCGAATTTCGGCAGCGTTCGCATGCTTTTGAATTCCATGCTGAATCGCTTCTGTGACCATCAGCAATTCAAAGATCCCGAATCGGCCCTGGTACCCAGTGTTCCGGCATTCATCACATCCGATCCCGTGAAAGACGTTTGAAATCTCAGGACTTAGTCCTGTCGCTTTTCGTTGCTGGTCGCTCACGGTTATTGAAGTTCTGCAAGTCGGGCAGATGCGGCGAACCAGCCTTTGCGCAAGCACAGCTAACAGCGAACTTGATGCGAGGTACGGTTCTATCCCCAAGTCCAGTAACCGAGTGACAGCACTCGGAGCATCATTGGTGTGAAGTGTGGAGAAGACCATGTGTCCCGTCAGCGATGACTGAATGGCCATCACGGCAGTTTCGTGGTCTCGGATTTCACCCAGCATAATGATGTCAGGATCCTGACGAAGCACACTTCGTAGTCCGCTGGCGAAGGTCATTCCCTTGCGGACATTGATCTGAGTCTGGCTGATTCCATCAAGTTCGTATTCGATCGGATCTTCCAAGGTCACGGCATTGCGTTCGTCGGTATTGAGTTCCTGAAGAGACGAATACAGAGTAGTACTTTTTCCGCTTCCGGTGGGGCCGGTGACAAGAATAAGGCCGTGTTCCTGATGAATGACGCTGCGAAACCGTTGCAGAGCGAATTCATCCATCCCGAGTTCTTCCAGTGTGTACATCTTCGCACTCTTGTCGAGCAACCGAACAACTACACGTTCGCCATGGCTGGTTGGCATCGACGCAACTCGCAGGTCGATCGCTCGCTGACCGACTTTCACAGAAGCTCGGCCATCCTGCGGCAAGCGTTTCTCGGCAATGTTCATCTTGCCGAGGACTTTCATGCGGGTAACGACTTCCTCCTGAATCTGTTTTGGCAGCTTGTGGATATCAAAGAGCACACCATCAATTCTCATGCGAACAGCCACTTCGTGCTCTCGGGGCTGGATGTGGACGTCCGATGACTTCGACTTGACAGCTTCGAACAGGATGGAATTCACCAACTGGATCACGGGAGCACGATCGCCGGAATCAAGCAGGTCGTCGCGTTTGACCAATTCCGCAACGCTCAATCCGGGGTCGTCCACGAGTTCGTTGAGTATAGTCGACGTTGTGTCTGATTTTTGTTCGTACGAGCGATTGACGGCTGCTTCGATTTCAGCCTGGCTGCAAAGAACTGTCTTGATCGGTGTTTTCATCCAACGCCCGACAATGTCCGCATGCTGCAAGGAATCTATACTGGCGATGGCGATGATTCGTGAGTTGTCTGCTGTCGCCATCGCGATGACTGTGTTTTGCCGACAATACGAAATTGGGGTTGTCTGCACAAATTCCGGCCACGGCTGCATGTCCAGCAACGTGTCGAGGATGGGGATAGCAAAGAGCCTGGACACCGCCTGATGTTCAAGTTCCGGACTAACCCCGTGTTCTCTTGCCTGCTGCACTGCACTTCGGTCTGACTTCAGCGAAACGTGTTCGGGCAGGCATTTGGGATCCAGCTCTCGAAGAGTCGTCTCGTAAATGCTCCAGGCAGTCCGGCTGTCCGTCATTGCGGTTTCTTCGAAACATCTGGGCCAGCGAATTCACCAGAGTGCTGCCCCCGTTTGCGGAGCGGATCTGGTGTGTTTAACGGACGAGTAGAGGCTCACTGTATGGCAAAGTGCCGGGTGTTCGTGATTCCTTTGTGTCGCGCTCTGAAAGATACTTCAAATCACGAAACTTGTCGTCTCGAAGAATCACCGGACGCAGAAAAATGAACAGTGTTGAACGCCCCCAGCTATTCGTCTTTGAACTCACCGCATGCTTGATAATCGGTATCTGTTCAAGAAAAGGTATGGAATCAACAGTTGTAGAGTGTCTGGTGCGAGTCAGGCCTCCGACAATGATCGTGTGGCCGTCAGGAATCGTCACCGTACTTTCAATCTCATCGGTCTGTCGAGGCGGTGGGGATCCGTCGCCACCACCAGCCTGGAATTCGTTGAGGGTAATGCTGTACTCCAATTGTAATTGATTATCGTCGCTAATGTGTGGCGTCACGTTGATCGTCGTGCCAGCTTCGGCGTACCCAGCAAATGAAGTCGAAGACACTGTGTTGAAAGTGTTGAAGCTGTTGAACGGGACTTCTGTGACACTCGTTAGAAAGCCGCTGGCGTTGTCATTGACTAGAATTCTAGGACTGGAAATCACTTTGGAACGACGATGATTCGTGACAGCTCTCAGGACGACATCGGCAACGTCCGGATCAACAAGCGTGCCGTTAAAGCCCAGTCCGGGGATGATCGATAGCGCACCGTTGATCGCGTCGACTTCGCTGAACCCGAATTGTGTAAAAGCAAACAGCCTGCTCAGTCCGCTGCGATCACCACCAGAGACCTCGACGCCGAGTGTGAAGTCGTCAGATGTGTCGATGACCACAAGTCTGGCTTCAATCAGAACCTGAGGTCTTGGCTGGTCAAGTTTTTCTATAAGTTCCTCATAGACCTGATGAACTTCCGGTGTGGCAATAACAATCAGCGTATTTGCCGCCGTGTCTGCAGTAATGCGAGCTTGACCAACAGCTTCTGCAAGCGAGAGCGGCCCCGAGGAGGGGGGTAGTCCGTCAAGCCGAAGTTGCCCGGGGTTTCCATTCTGTGCCGCTTGCTGAGCGAGTTCGTTAGCAGCCTGTGTCGCAGCAAGTGGAAGCTGGCCTGCGCGATCCAAGACGTTGTCAGGGAGCTGTACTGCTGGACGATCAACTCCGGCGGGAGGTGCCTCTGGCTGCAAATTGAAGCGGCCGTTGCGTACTGGGTCTTGATCTGCATCTACCTGGGGGTTTTGATCAACTGTCTCTTCCAGTGCCTGAATTGTTCCCAGAACGTCCTCAGCTTTAGAGTGCTTCAGTTTGTAAAAGCGGACAGGACTTTTTCGGTTTAACGCATCGCTGCTCAGATCCAGACGTTTCAGGATTGCCTCAATCTCCCGATGCACGCTCTCCGTTGTCGTCACGACGAGCAGGTTCTGTTCGTCATCGACGACAGAACGGAAGACAGGCTTGGTTCCACGGACTTCTATCATTCCCTTGACGAGACGTTCAATTTTACTGGCTGCGATATTGATCGGGCTATAGACCTCCGTACGCGTGTCAATTTTAACGTCCAGAATCTTGAGG
>CAYZYB010000418.1:0-5136 GCA_964481505.1 uncultured Planctomycetaceae bacterium
CTGGTTGCTCGAGCAGGTGTCAACGACTTTATCATTTCGAACCGGTTCGTCAGTACGATTCTGGCTCAGATCAGCGAAGAAGCGGACATCAAGAAAGTATATGACGACCTGTTTTCTGAAGACGGTTCCGAAATCTACCTCAAACCCGCTCACCTGTATTTCGAAGAGCTACCGCAGGAAGTAACCTTCGCCGACATGATGGGGATCGCTCAGGTCCGTGAAGAAGTTTGTATCGGCGTGAAGATCACAGAGATGCAGCCGGACATCGAAAACAACTTTGGTGTGAAGTTGATTCCAGAGAAGAACACCAAATGGACACTCAATCGCGACGATTGCCTGATCGTCGTCTCCGAAGACGAAACATAGGGCGGGGCGGCCCGCCAGCCGATGCGAGCTATCGTTCGGAAACGCTTCCGTTGGGCGCTGTGAGAACGATGTTCTTTCTGCTTTGAAGGATTGGGCTCAGCGAAGGGTCGTCGGGGTTTGAGTTGCTCCTGCTTTTGTTTCGGCAACCGATCACTTATTCGTCGCGAAGGTCGTTGACAGTTTGTTGATTTCATGTAGTGGTGGCATCCTGCCGCCAAATCCAGCAGCCGTAAACAGTCACAATCAGCCGCCGGAAGCCATCACTGTGTTGACGACCATCTACCATCAAACTATCTGTTTCTGCCATCAAAAAGACTGCCCGTGACACATCCTGTTTCATCTCCACTGATTGCTGGTTGCGGCTATCTTGGTTTGCGAGTAGCAAAGAAATGGCAACCCGACGCCGTGACAACGACGGCAATAACACGCAGTTCTGAGCGTGCGGCGGAGTTCCAACGCCTTGGCCTGAATCCTCTGCAGTTGGACCTCAGCAATCCACCTGAACAGATTGCGTTGCCACAATCAGACGTGGTTCTCTGGGCGGTCGGAATGGACCGCAACGCGGGGGTGCCTCGAAAACAAATCTGGCTGGACGGTTTGCAGTGGCTGATTCGCAATTTGACGTCGTCGCCGCGTCGCTTTATCTACATTTCCAGCACCAGCGTCTACGGACAGGTGGATGGCGAAATCGTGGACGAACAATCACCCACGCGCCCAACGACGGAAGGCGGTGAATGTTGCGTAAAAGCCGAAACCCTGGCACGAACAGAATTCGCCACGCGCTTTCCGGAAACGCAGGTCATTGTCTTACGAATGGCGGGCATCTACGGTCCCAACCGTCTGCTGCGGCGAGTCGAAGATCTTCGCACGCAGACACCACTCCCCGGCGAACCCGATCACAGCCTGAACCTGATTCACGTGGACGATGCAGTCCGCATGGTGAACCATACTGCCACAGCTGACAAAGTGCCGGAGCTCATCAACGTCGTCAATTCGGGCACGGTAACTCGTCGCAAATACTATTCTCACCTCGCCGAACTCGTGAACGCTCCACCACCGGTGTTCGGCCACTCTGAAAATTCCTCAGGCCGCCAGCGTGGCGGCAACAAACGTGTCACGAGTCAATTCGATCTGTCTTCTGACGCCGACTTTCAGTTCGACGATATTCTGATTGGACTGGAAGACGCGACAGTTCGAACAGCTGCTAAAGAATGAACGATTCCAGATTCTCTTTTGTCCTCACGTTGCAGAACTGCAGTCACTGTCGCAACTTTGTCTCTGCTTTAATTCTGGGGTAGAGTTTGGTGCCAGTGCATTCGTTGTCGATTTAGCAAGCGACGCGGGTAAGCATCCGCGTTGTCTTAACTCGTTAGCTCATTGCTTCACTGGCACAAGTTCGGCTGTTTGGCCGTTCAGCAACTTTTCGATTGTCGCTTTCAACTGCTCTTCATTGTGCTCAGTATCCGGGCAGATTTTTCCAGTGGAATCGATGAGGCGAAGAGTTGGCCACCCTTCAACATTCCAAAGTGAAGCAATGGAATCTGCTCTCTCAATGGACATGTCGTAGAAGCTTCGCCAGCTCATGTCTTCACGTTTTGCCGCCGCGATTGCCCGTTCTCTGCTTTCGTCGCTGTTGACGCCCAGAATGACAAATGGGCGTCCCGAAAAGTGCTTAACGAGCGACCGCTCAATTGGGTAAACCCCATGACAAGGGCCTCACCAGTCTGCCCAGAAACTCAACAAAACAACTTTCCCCCGAAAATCACTTAACCGCATCGGCTTGCCCGCGAGGTCGGTTCCAACAGTTTCCGGAGCTTGCTGACCAGGCTGCAGATGGCTGCGTTCGAAGAGCATGGATCGACATCGATTCGCGATCTTCTGGCCGAACTCTGAGTTGTCTTCTCGAAAATCCTGAAGAGCAAGATTCAGCAAATCCTCGACCTCAGAATCTTCCACCGTCACAGTCTTCCAGTATTCGATGGTTGCCTTCGAATGGCTTGCCTGAAATTTTTCTCCATACTTTACATCGCAAAGGCCCTTCTGGTTTGTAAGGATATCTTTTTAAACATTCGCAAGCCCATATCGAGCAGTGCCGCGAACCTGCTTATGAGGCGACTTGGCGATCAAGGTCAGTAGTCGTTGTTCGGTATTGGGATCGTCTTCGTCATGACGAATCGCGACAGCGACTTTGGCCATCTCAGGACTGGCGCTGTGGTGGCGGAAGAGTTTGTCAACGGCATCATCACTGGCCTTCGAAGTACCCTTGACAGCGAGCCATGTAAGTGCTGAACGAGCTGCGTTTGAGTTCGGAAATCGCTCAGCGATTTGCACATAACGTTCTGTGAAGAAGTCCCTGTTTGGAGATAACGTTCGATACGCCTCTTCTTCTTCATCCTTTGTTCGAGCTGCCTTGAAGGCTGCCGTGTAGCGATCGGCGACAGTCTGATACTGTTTGTTCAGTGCTGCGAGTTGTTGTTCGGCCGATTCCTGGGCGCAACCGCTAATGCTAAGAAAAACGAGTGCGAGCAAAATTCCAGGATTACCCTTTGGGTTGAGAAATTTTTGGAGCCGCTTGTTTCATACCAGTGCTTTTCAATTTGTCTTCTCGTCGTATTCTAACGATTCGGGTAACCACCGAATCAGAATGAGATTAACGGTAGACTGCTGTCGACCTTTCAGAATCAGAAGTTTCGGTG
This sequence comes from uncultured Planctomycetaceae bacterium, assembly GCA_964481505.1. GTDB lineage: Bacteria > Planctomycetota > Planctomycetia > Planctomycetales > Planctomycetaceae > Fuerstiella. Next base: position 3,063 of record CAYZYB010000418.1, read on the forward strand.
TTCCGGGCCAAAGCCCGTGAGGCGTTTCATCAACCAGTCTTGTTCCGCTAAAGCGGCATACTTGATTCTCCTGGTTATGAGCGAAAAGGCCGTCACTCCTGGTCTAACGAATTTCCCTATTGCCGGATCTTTTCGATAAAACTGAAAAGTCGGTGGTAAAGAACGCGTCTGAGCGAGAATCAAATTTGCCAGGGACCGTTATTCGAAACTCTCAGGTAGATTTGTTTTGTTGGGCGAAATGCGATGACAAAACGCGCCGCAAAAACTAACGCAGGTTCGCACAGCACGGGGACGATGTCTGTTTTTCATCTGAGTGAATCCGTGTTCATCAGTGGCCAAGGCGATTCGCTTATTCCTCATCTCCCACCACGTACGAAACGCAATTGGATGCGGCACCGAGGAATCCAATTCGAGGCGTCAGCATCTTCGAAGTTTTCTGAGTTCAGCGGTTCAAAATTGTTCGCGAATGTACGTCGCAATACTGGCGCGGGGTTCTTCCGAGCACTCAGACACATTCTTCTCACGACACCGTTCAAACATCACCATTTCGAAAGCAGCAACTTACGTCGATGAGTTGCCACAACAAAAACGGATCGCCGTTTGAAAGTGCTGCGATAGTGCTCGTTGATGGCACCATTTTCTGTGGTCGTTTTGGCGAAATCTCCGAAAAACACTTCGAACTCGGAACAACGGGCGAGCAACTTCTTCGGCTGCGAGCTTAGAATGAAACCGAATTTGCTGAAGCATTCAATCGCTTTTTTTGCGCTGCGGGCAGCAGGCGTTTGAATACGTGGTGGTCGTTGAGAACCTTAAGTTGGTATCACCACGTTACGGACTATCGAAAATTTGTCATTGTTCGACGTTGGACATTCTGAAGACGCGCACTAATGCTGAGATTGAAAAATTGGTTTCGTTCACCAACCCGCAGGTCGCGTGGTCGCCGAAGTACTGTGCGACAGTGCGGTGCGCAATGTGACTATCGCGAAGTGCAGCGTTTGGAACAGCGGTTGGCGCTGGCAGTGTTTACCGTCGATTCTGCGGCAGACAATGATGACGGAGATCTGAGCGCCGGCCAGTTCACTCTGCGTGAAGCGGTGATCGCGGCCAACGACCTTCCAGGTCACGATACCATCGAATTTTCACCGTCAATCCACGGCGAAACCATTGCGTTAAACGGAGTTTCTTCCAGCCTGTCTTTGGTGGATGATATCTCGATTGTCGGGCCGGGCGCAGATCTGCTAACGATCAGCGGCATTCATCAACGGCGAATCTTCGTGGTCAATAGTGCGATTGAATTCGAACTCTCGGGGTTAACCATTGCTGACGGTAATTGGATTTCTTCATCAAGCGGCGGCGCTATGTTTGTCCATGCCGGTGCGACTGTTGACATTCGAGACAGCGTTTTTCGAGATAACGGTTTCCAGTCGAACGGTGGAGGCATCATAAGTTCCGGTGGCGCCATCAGAAACCGCGGCGTCATGACAATCTCGAATACGTTGTTCGAAGGCAACCAGGCTTTTAATGGCACAGCCATCAACAATTCGGGAACTCTTTCGATTGAATCGAGTCGTTTTTACCAAAACCAGACCAACGCGACTTCAAGTAGCGCCGCAGTTCAAAGTGACGGCGGCACGCTAACGATCAGGAGTAGCGATTTTGAAAAGAACGCTCGCGCCATTGGAGCGACGAATAGTCAGGTTGTCATTTCGAACTCCCTCATCCGTGACAATCAAGCTTCCGGAACAAGAGGCGGTGGCGTCTTGTTGCAAGGCGGCGCTCTGCGGATCTTCAATACGACAATCTCAAATAATCAGATTATGCTAAGTGCTCCCTCTACAGGAGGCGGAGTCTATGCCGACGGCGATTTGGAAATCGTAAATTCGACAATCGTTGGAAATACCACGGCAGACACAGTCTTTGGTTCGGAAGGAAGCGGCATCTACCATGTTGGTGGCTTGTTTACACTGAAAAACACCATCGTTGCCGGTAACCACGGATTCGTTCTCAGCGATATCTTTGGAACTATCGATTCTGGCAACTCCCGCAACAATCTGATTGGAAATGCTGCCACAGC
>CAYZYB010000419.1:0-5117 GCA_964481505.1 uncultured Planctomycetaceae bacterium
AAGAATACCTTTGCCGACTATCGCAAAATGATGGACGAAATGCGGCCGGACATCGTCGCGATCTGTCCACGGTGGCTTGACCAGCATGCCGACATGATTTTGGCGGCGGCAGAACGAGGTATTCATTGTTTCGTCGAGAAGCCGTTTTGCCGATCGCTCAAAGAAGCAGACGCCATCGTCGACGCCTGTGAAAGTTCTCATGCGAAAGTCATGATCGCTCACCCAACACGCTATGCCCCCGTTATGACCACGATCCGGCGACTGATCAACAAGGGAGCGATTGGGAAAGTTGTGGAACTTCGCGGGCGCGGCAAAGAAGATCATCGTGGCGGCGGCGAAGACCTTTGGGTACTGGGGTCTCACATCATGGATATGGCATTAACGCTGGGGTACAAGCCGGAATGGTGTTTCGCCAGCGTGTTACAGAACGGCAAACGGGTTGCCGCGAAACATGTGACGGAAGGAAACGAGGGGATCGGGCCATTGGCGGGCGATGCGGTGCGAGCGACTTTTGGGCTGAAACGAGGGGTCACTTATTCGTTTCAGTCGTATCGAAACGCGGGTGTGCGGCCATGGCGATTCGGTCTGCGTGTGTATGGATCTGAAGGCATTATTGAAATCTTCGAAGGCGTGTTGCCCGAGGTCTGGATTCTTCAGGATAGCAGCTGGAACACCGGTCGTGGTGGCACCGAATGGAAGCGAGTGACATCGGCTGGAATTGATAAACCGGAATCACTGACCGACGTGAAGTTCAAACGTCGTCATCAGGTTGCGATTGAAGACCTGTTGTCTGCCATCGAAAAGCAGCGAGAACCAAAGTGTGGCATGTACGAAGGCCGGAAGATCGTAGAAATGATCGCCGCAGTCTTTGAATCGCACGTGCAGAATGCTCCAGTGAAGCTTCCACTTCGGAATCGCGAAAACCCGTTGTTGCAGTTGTGATGGACGGCTTCTGTTGTTTCAGTGGTGCTCGCCCTGCGACTGAATTCAGCGTTTTCAACGCTTGACCTTTCAAATGGTCCTTTGCAGCCGAAAGGTCATTGCTTCAATTCGTCGCGGGCTTTGGGCTGCACTGTTTTTAAGGTTCTTCCGGGGATCTTGTGGGGTTTTTGGCCAGTTTGAATAAGGAATGCAGGAAGTAAGGAACATTCGCCTGAATTGTAGCTTTCCTGTCTTCCTGCTTTCCTCATTCAATTACGAGCGACGTTTCTCGGCACGCATTGGTAAGTTAAGTGAGCATTGTTTAAACGCGGAGTTCGCCGAGGCGCGGAGGGCCGCAGAGGTTTGCTGTAACGACTTGCCGTCGGTCCGGTTTCCACGGGACGTTCCCGTAGGTGAATCAGGAAAAACGCAAAGTCGCAAAGGCGCGAGGTCGCAAGGAATCGCCCGTTCCTTTGCGCCATCGCGTCTTTGCGACCTTGCGTTTCTGTCGGTCCGGTTCCCATCTGGCACGGGCAACGCCAACGTGCCCTATTTCGGCTCTTCGCGAACGCCCCAGGAATCGTAGTGGTTCGCGCTTTGGCCGGACCAGTATGGTGACGAGAACCACAATGGTGCGGTTGGCAGCGTGTTTTCCCAACCACCCAGAAGTTCATAAAGCGATGCCGCTCGCGTGGCGTCCGTCGATATGCGGTCCGTTGCTTCGGCGATGTCTTCCGGAAGTCGAAACAGCTGAGCGGCACGGTGTGACAACCGGATCAGCTTGTCGTCGCCGTCAAGCACGGCAGCCTGTCCCTGCAGGCGCCAGAACAATGTTCTGTGGGCTGGCTCTGCTGTGCCTGTGAGTTGCGGTAGCAAGTTCACGCCGTCGTATTCGCCGTATCGTTTCACCGCTTTCCTGCGGTTGTTTTTATCTTCGTGAGATCTCACCGGTCCCAGCGGAAGTGGCGTCGTTTCTGCCGCAGCCATGAATGTCGGCAGCAGGTCGAGACTGGACATTACGTGCGAATGTTTGCTGCTTGCAGGCAGCGTCGCCGGCCAGGACCAGATCATGGGAACTCGCACGCCGCCTTCACGCAGGCATCCTTTCACGCCGGACAGCGGACCATTCCAACTCGCATTTCCGGTGGCTCCGCCATTGTCGGAGAAGAAACAGATCAACGTGTTGTCCAGTTGCTCGCTTTCCTTCAGGTGTTGTCGGACTCGCCCGATGCCTCGATCCAAAGCCCACATCATGGCCGCGTAGGTTTGACGTTTGGGGTTTTCGATTTGCGAAAATCGAGCGAGATCTTCTTCCGTCGCCTGCAGTGGGCCGTGCGGAGCGTTGTACGACAGAAACAAAAACCACGGCGTCCGCACTTCTGCCGTCGGTTGATCTTTGATCCATGCAATCGCGTCGTCGGTGAAGAAGTCGGTGAGGTACGGGCTGGAGAATTCCGTCAGCGGTTGCCCGTTGCGTTCGAGGGAATGTCTGTTCGGCTTGGGAAAGTAGCCGTGACTACCGCCCAGCATTCCGCAGAAGTAGTCGAAGCCGCGTTCGTTCGGATGAAATCCTTCCCCGGTTCCCTGATGCCATTTGCCGATCAGCCCGGTTGCGTATCCAGCCGCCTTCAGGTGATCGCCAAGCGTATGTTCGCCCGGCGGCAGGCCCAACAGTTCCGGGCGAGTCGCATAGTTGGCGGTCGATTTATTCAGGTTCCCCTGATACCCAAAACGCCGCGGATCGCGACCCGTCAGCAAACCAGCCCGTGATGGCGAACAAACAGGACTCGCAACATAGGCCTGCGTGCACAACACTCCTGCTGCCGCCAACGCATCGATCTTCGGCGTCAAAAGACGCTGACTCCCCATGCATCCAAGATCACCGTAACCCATGTCATCCGCCAGAATGATCAGGATGTTGGGTTTGTTGGCAGACTGCACAACAACGGGCAGCGCAAAAACGAAGATCAGAATGAGGCGAATAGAGTTCATCGATCGATGGTCCAGACGAGACATTGTTGGCTGGCAGCGTGTCCGGAAAACCAGCCCGACCTGGAAATCACTGCCCGAGCCTGGAATTACGTTTTGTGTTGACGTTGGATATTGTATTCGTTTGGTGGCGAGTTGCGGAATGAGTCGTAAATTTTGAGCGTGGGAACTGGCAAACTCGTGGATGGTCTTTACGCAATCAAGTCATCGATCACGTGGCCGTGAACATCGGTCAAACGAAAATCTCTCCCCTGGTATCGGAAGGTGAGTTTCCTGTGGTCAATGCCCAGCAGGTGCAGGATTGTGGCGTTTCGATCGTGGATGTGCATTGTTCCGGGCGTCCATTGATCTTTGGATGGTTGCGGGGTCATTGGTGTGCCGTCTTCATGAGCGATGTTGTAACCGTAGTCGTCGCTGCGACCGTAGGTGATGCCTGGCTTGACGCCACCGCCTGCCATCCATGTGGTGAAACACCGCGGATGATGATCGCGACCGTAGTTTTCGCGCGTCAGTTTCCCCTGACAATAAGCCGTGCGGCCAAATTCCCCACCCCAGACAACCAGCGTGTCATCCAGCATTCCGCGCTGCCTGAGATCTTTAATCAGCGCTGCGCAAGCCTGATCGATATCTTTGCATTGCGATCCATGTTCTCGCGGCAGACCGCCATGAGCGTCCCAGCCGCGATGGAAGATCTGGATATTGCGGACGCCGCGTTCCGCCAGTCGGCGCGCATTCAGGCAGCAGGCCGCGAATGTTCCTGGTGTTTTTGCATCTTCGCCATAAAGCTCGAATGTGGTGTTTGATTCTGTGGAAAGATCCATGAGTTCAGGCACAGACGTTTGCATGCGATAAGCCATTTCGTGTTGACGAATTCTCGCCAGCACTTCCGGATCTGCGAAGCGTTTGTGCTGTTCATGATTGAGAGCGGCCAATGCATCCAGCTGAGCACGCCGGTCCCTGCTGGAGATGCCGGAGGGATTGCTGAGATAAAGCACGGGATCTCCCTGACTTCGCATCAGGATGCCCTGGTGATCGGACGACAGAAACCCCGAACCCCACAGGCGGTTGAACAAACTCTGTTCCGGATGATTCGTCCGAGCGTGCATCACAACATAGTGCGGCAGGTTATCGTTCAGACTGCCAAGACCATAACTCAGCCACGCCCCAAGGCTCGGGCGACCAGGAATCTGGCTTCCCGTTTGTATGTAGGTAATGGCGGGGTCATGATTAATTGCTTCTGTAAATGTGCTTTGAACGACACAAAGTTCTCTGGCCACCGTTGCCGTGTGCGGCAGCAGCTCGCTCACCCAAACGCCATCCTGATTGTTGTCCTGTTTTCGAAACCGATAACGACTTGGACACAGCGGCAGCCCGCTTTTTTGGTTGGCCGTCATCCCGGTTATTCTTTGTCCATCGCGAATATGTTGGGGCAGCTGCTGGTTAAACATATCCTTAAGCGCGGGCTTGTAATCCCACAGGTCGAGATGACTTGGGCCGCCGCTCATGAACAAATAGATCACGCGTTTTGCAGTGGGTCGGTGGTGCGTTGTGCTCAACACGCCAGCAGCGGCGCCGTTTTGGGGATTGCTACCTGCAGACAGGTCTTTCCCGAGCAAACCGGCAAGTGCTGCTGTGCCAGGGCCTAATGCCGCTCGGCCGAACAGCTGGCGACGTGTTTCCAAAAGTTGTTGTTCGTGTATCGGGTTCATCGTCGAAACCTTTCTGCGTCCTCAACGTCACGACGTCTGAGAACGCGTTTCCTCCTAATAGAAAAGAATTGCTGCGTCACTGGCCAGAACTGTAGTGACAACTTGAGACCATGCCGCAACTTCTACCGCGTTCAGTGTTTCGTTGCGTGAGATTTCACCGGTTGACAGCAGCGCAGTTGCATCATCGACGTTTTCTGAGAAGCGCTGTTTCATGGTCGACAACAACTGTTGACACGCGGCGCGTTCGGAATCACCTGGATGGCGACTGCTGAGTAACGTGAACAGCAGATCGAATCGTCCGCCGTCGTCGGGCTGCTCCGTGAGCAATCGTTCCGCCAGGGCACGAGACATTTCGATCCGTTGAGTTTCGTTCAGCAGGCCGAGAGACTGCAGCGATGTGTTGCTGCGAGATCTACGGACACAACTGGATTCCCGATCCGGCGCGTCAAACAGTGTCATCATTGGGTGGGGGCTGGTGCGTTTCCAGTAGACATACAG
>CAYZYB010000420.1:0-5116 GCA_964481505.1 uncultured Planctomycetaceae bacterium
CTCGTGGTACGTCCCGTACCGCCTGGCAAAATCACTCAATGGCGAAGACAACACTGAACTCAAACAGCTGCTGTTCAAAAAAGCAGCAACCTCCGCTCAGGAAACACTCGCAGCCGATCAGGTCGAGCTCAACCGCGCCCAAGGCGTCATTGCTTTTGGGCAAAAAGCGTACGGTGACGCAGCCAGCTTCTATGGAAAAGCAGCCGCCGCGGCCAAGACTGAATCAGAGCTTCACTACTACCACGCCCTCGCACTGTATCGTGATGGGCAGGGGAGGGAGGCGGTAAAAGCGGCAAGGATCGCAATGCGGCTTTCGCCGGGAACAAAGAAAATTGAAGATCTCTTCAACGCGGCGCAGAAGCGACACAGTAAGAAGGAACCCAAAGTGCAGTGACGACGTTGCCGTCTTATTGCGAGTTCCGCTGTTAAGCGAGAGTCTACAGACGAAAATGCTTCTGGAGACTCTTGACCTTAGAATGCGTCACACCTCGGAGAATTGCCAGCTGGAAAGATTCACGACTTGAACGGCAAGTGACAATACGCGCCCCAAAATAGCCTTCTAACGGGACAAGTCAGAGCATTTCACGGAAGAAGGATCGGTCCGCTTCTGGTGAGTAATGGCAGCCTTCCGCTGCGAATACAATTGATCGGCCTGTCTGATCGGCCACATCAAAAATAGACTCCATCAGGTCGGCATTTCCTTCGAAAATATCGATGCCGAATGTAACGACGCAGTCAATTCTTGAGTCTGCCCCCTCAAGATAGCTCCGCATGACTGGCATGTAGTCCAGGGCGAGAATCTCTGATTCGTTACCGACGATTCCGATGGAATTCGCATCAGCGTAAGCAGAGGCAAGCAACAACTGAGACTTAGCACTCTTTCCTCGACATGTTGCTGAGTAAGTGATACCAGTCTTTAAGCCAGGTTTTTCGCTTGATGTTGTCGCGACTTCTGAATCTATATTGGTGTTCCCGAGCTCCTGCCGTGAATAGAAATTTGACATCGGCTTCGTCCCAAGACTTTCGCCACCGGGAACGATTCGAAAGTCGAACGAGAATCGAGTGTCTTCGGTGGAATTGTGTTCACACCCATGAAGCATACCTGATGAAAACGTTAGAAACTCACCGAAGTCACCTTCAAAGGGATCACAGAGGACTCGGGCGATTGAGTTAATTTCATCAAGGCTGGCCCGACGACTCAGGATTTCCTGCGTACCGTTTCGAGACTCTTCAACAGTGCGAGCCATATAGAGAGTGTTTCCCTTTCTGACTTTGGTCAAAGGCAGCCAAAAACTTCGGGCTTCCACCCCGTGGCCGTACCAGCCATCCGTGTGATAGCTTGTGAGCATTGAACCGGGCAGCTGAATCCGTACTGTCGGCGTTCTTTGGATCATCCCCTCGCCATCGTAATAACGGTCAATCAGATCTGCTCCGAATGCTCGAAACGTCGCCTGAAACGTATCAGTACGAAAGAAACTGAACGCCATTTGGCGATAATGCTCGACATCTTCTTTAATACCAGGGAGCGTATGCATGAGTTCGAGAGATTCCAATTCGACATGCTGCCCTGGCACCGACTCTGTACGGTAGAGGTTCAGCAGCAACGAACGAAAATCGAACTTGCCAGTATCAAATGTCAGTGTTTCTTTACCTGCCGGAAATACCATCAGAGATTTTCTCTTTCAACCCTGTTGCTGCGCGTTCTCAATCGAATCGAGCAGTTCGTTCAATCGATTAAGGTAAATATCCATCCCAAATTCAGCTCGAGTCAGCTGATGCATCTCGAGGGATGTGAGATCGGACGCACCATCTTTAACTTCAGCCAACTGCTCCGCGGCTCGATCCACTGAGACAGGATCCAGGGCTCGCCCCAGACCGCTGCTTTGCAACCACCTCGCTGTTTCGCCTTCGCTATCGCACATCATCAGTGACGGCGTTCCAGCATAACCGTAGTTTGCGAGCTTACTTGGAAACGCAAAGTGCAGAAGTTCGGGGACAGCCCCAACAAGACCGTAGCGGGCCTTTGCCATCTCAACCACAACTTCTTCACGACTGACAGCGTCGTTGAACGTCACAAACTCATTCAGTTGCAGGTCTGCCGCGACCTGCTGCAACTTCGATTTTTCCGTACCGTTACCGAAGAATGCAGCCGTTGGACGCTTGTCTTCCGGAGTCGCTGCAAGGGACTCAAGGAAGTGATAGAGATTCTGAGCTTTACCGTGAGCTCCAGCGTAGATGATGTCAACCTGTTTTTCCTGAGGTAAAAACTCTGCGTCACTACTGACAGGATTCGGCACGACGACAATACGACGATCTGGAAATGACTTACCTGCATAACCAGCAAGTTGCTGCTTCATCGACTGCGACAGAGTGATTGTTCGGCTGGCTCGACGAACGGTGATCCCGGTGAACCATTGGTATATTTTCCGACTGATGGGATCGGGGAGACGATAGGTAAACAGATCCTGTGCATAAAAAATCGTCTCGTTAGCTCTTCGAAAGAGACGCGTTATCGTAAGTAAAACTCCCGCGAACAGAGGAGGATAACTCACCACATAGAGCAGTTCGTACTTCCGTTTGAAGAGTGTCTTGAGCGCAGCAAATAAAAGCCGAGTCGCCGAAACGACGCGTTGCCACGCCCGCTGATTTCGATCATTTGCCGCACGGAAGTGAACGAATTGCACCTGATCCTGAAACTCTTCTGACCACTCTCTGGTGTAATCCTGACTGGCTCCGGTGACAACCGTAACCTTCTGTCCGCGAGCAAGGTGTTGTTTTACGATCGATCGAAACATAAGTGGCAACTCAGAGATGTTCTCTGGCCAGAAGTAGCGATGAACAATCATTACATGGCGGTCGGGCCTCTCATCAGACGATGAGTCGATGCTGGAATCCGGAACTCCTGACGAAGTGTTTTGCTTATGATTTTTTAAACCAACCGACATATTGAATTACTTGTATGTTTACCTGCCGAGAATGGTCTGCAGTATGCAGCCAATGTCCGACCGAAAACAGTATTTTCTGACATAGTCGCTGTTTAGCCTGACCTTCTCGGGCCAGATAACATTTCGGTTATAGGCCTCCGGATCATCCGCCGCAGCGAGTAACTCTTCTTCATTTCGGAACCTCAATGATGCCGGGCCTGTAATGCCGGGCAATACCGTGAGAACAATCCGGTCCGAGTCAGTTAACTTGTCTGCAAAACCCTGAACATCAGGTCGTGGCCCGACTAAGCTCATCTGTCCAAACAGGACGTTGATCAGCTGTGGAAGTTCGTCCAGCTTCAGCCTTCGTAGCCAGCCGCCCACGGGCGTAATGCGGCAGTCGTCGCGCGTAGTTACTGTTGTTGTTGATGCTCCGGGGAAGTTTCTCATGGAACGCAGCTTGATGAGTGCAAACAGCTTTCCATGCTTTCCCACACGTTGCTGAATAAACAGTCCGTGAGATCGAGTACTGACGGCGGCAGCGGCCCACGCCACAACGATGATCGGAGACAACGCGATGAGACCAACAAGAGACATGCTGAAGTCAAACAGCCGCTTCACCGCTGCCTGCGACCGTGTCAATCCCACTGGGAAGGATGTGTTAGCAGTAGCCAAGATCTGAGAGCAATTCCCCGGTCAGATCGGTGATTGTGCTGACCTGCGTTTCCGTTAGTTGTGATTCCCATTTGCCAACGCTTCGGTTGGATACGGCACCCGTGAGTTTCTGTAGATCACCATCCGTATAGTCTGCGCCAACAAAGTCACACACGCTGCGAAATTCTTCAATGGGATTCTTGGTGAAATTTTCATAGCGAATCGTCAACAGCTGATCGGACGGGAGACCGTCTAACTGAGCCTGAGATGATTTCACACACTCTTTCCATTGCACGGCACAACCAACAGGTAATTCGTACTTCTGAAAGATCTCGTTAATGCCCTGAAACCTTGGGCCCCATGTCGAAAGTCGCGTCTTCCCCGAAAATAATCGGTAAATCCGAGAGTTCACATATTTCAATCCGTAGTAAGGGACATCCTGCAGCGGAACGTATCTCGCCTTCTTGAGAATGTAGGGCACGTCAAGTTCTGCGTTCCAGCGCAACGAAGCCGACGCTGCGACATCTCGTCCGTCACGAACGATATGAATAAAACGAGCTTCCGGAAACACTTCTCGAACAAAGTTGCAGCGCAACGAATTTGCGCATGTCTTTTCTACGACAACATCATCTGAGCTCAGCTTCGCGAATTGCCGACGGATGTAAGCAGCTGCTTGAGGAGTCGCCATGTCTGGAGTGAATTCGTCGGTCGGGAAGGCACGATTACCATATCGCCAGATATAGTTAATTTCGTCACACGGCCAGGTTGTGAGACCGGGAAGCTGAACGAGCAGATCTCGCAGCATATTTGTGCCGCTTCGACCGGCCCCGATAATGATGACCGGCGGTCCGGCTTTTTGAGTGTGACTATCCATGATCATCCCGTAATTACATTCCTGACGATCATCGCAACACGCTCAACATCCGAATCCTGCATTTGAGTTCCGCTCGGGAGACAAACTCCTTCCTGAAACAGTTTTTCGGCTACGCTCCCACCTACTGATCGATATTGCTGGAAAGCTTTTTGACAGTGCAACGGCTTCCACACCGGACGCGACTCAATGTTCTCCGCTTCTAATGCTGCGATCACATCATTGGGGACTGCAGACGCAGATGAATCGATCTGAATGACCGTCAGCCAGCAATTGGAATGCGAAAACTCCGGCTCAGGCATGAACGAGAGCCCTTCGATGCCACTCAGTAACGACTTGTATTGCTGAGTGATTTGTCGCTTTCGCGTGACGCGATCAGTAAGCACCTCCAACTGACCGATTCCTATCGCTGCAATGACATTGCTCATGCGATAGTTGTAGCCGACTTCGTCGTGTTCATAGTGTAGGACAGGCTGGCGAGCCTGCGTTGCCAAATGCCGGCATCTCTCCGCAAGCTGCTGGTTTTCAGTTGCGATCATTCCGCCACCGGAGGTCGTAATGATCTTGTTGCCGTTGAAAGAAAAAGTTGCCGCGACCGCTCCGGTGCCACAGAATCGGCCCTTGTAGCTTGCCCCTAACGACTCCGCAGAATCACAGATCACCGGAA
>CAYZYB010000421.1:0-5115 GCA_964481505.1 uncultured Planctomycetaceae bacterium
GCTAGCCCATCGCCTCTACTTTATCCTGCCACGATTTTCGAGATTTTATAGTACGAGACGCTCACCTATGTGATTTTTAGCGGGCATCACTTCACTGACGACTGATCTCCGGCTAATGTGTCTCAAACTTTACCCTTAGAGCCACCGATCAGTATCAGAACCGCCCCGGATATCACGATGAAACTGGAGGAATTTGCCCGCGTCGTGCAACAGGCAACATGTCAGGTTTTTGGCTGGCAGGATGCATCCAATGACGCCCATCGGGCCGTACTCGCTGCCGTTATCCGAACGACGAAAGAAGAAACCGCAACCATCCTGTGTGAACCCAGTCTGACAAGAAGCACGACCAGACCGCCGGATATTGTCATCGTCTGTCCGATCCGCGGAGTGACAGTCATAGAAGTCAAAGGAGTGGCTCTGGGCGATATTGCCGAGATAGAACCCGGCGGTCAGTTTGCGATCCAGTATTCCAGTGGTGCTCGAAGTCGAAATCCGTTCGCTCAAGTGCGATACGCAATGTTTGATATCAAGAATGCTGCAGAACGAATTTATCATCGTCCGTTCCGCATGGAGTTTCAGTACATTGTTGCTTTGCCGCGAATCAAGCGGGCAGAATGGATGGCACGATGGGGCGAAAATGCCATGTGCCCGAAGCAACTCATCTTCGGCGATGACCTCAACAAGCTTGTGCCCGCTCTGACCCGCAAAGCTCACAAACGGCTTGAAGGTGCGGGTGTTGTTTCCTGGCCTGCGGAAGAATTGAAAGCCGTGCATGCAGCCTTTGGAGATTCTTCAGTGTTGTTTCCAGAGCCGGAAGAACGGACTCCACGACGAACGCGTGAAACAACTCTCGGTGAGATGTTCGACGAGTCCGCTGAGGCCTACAAGACCCTTTCGGACGAGCAGCAGACTCTATCCGCCCAGTATTGGCAGAAAGGTCCGCGTGTCATTCGTGGTGTCGCGGGCAGCGGCAAGACAATCGTCCTGGCCAATAATCTTGCGCGGCGCATTCAAAGGTTGTGCGGAGAGCAAACACTGTTTCCTGCGGACTCAATGCAGCCACGCATTCTGGTTGTCTGCTTCAACCGTACGCTGGTTCCGTTCATTCACAAGAAGGTCACGACTGCTTATCGCCAGCGGACCGGAAGCTCGCCTCCGGACGGCATCGTCGACGTGTTTCACCTCAACAGCCTGATGTACCATCTGTCCGAGAAAGGATTCTGGCGATATCAAAAGGTTTTCGAGAGGGGAGTTAGCGAAGAGGACCGCACGCAAAAGTATTTGTCTGATCTTGCCTACGTCAAAGAAAACGACGCGGCGGTTTTCGACGCCTTCGCCTACGACGCAATCTACTGTGATGAGGGCCAGGATTTTCACGAAAGCGAGTTTCACCTGCTGAGTCAGCTCTTACGACGCGAACAGCAGGAACCGAGTTTGTTCGTGTTCTACGACGACGCTCAAAATATCCACGGCAAGAAGCGCCCCAACTGGCAATCACTCGGGCTGACTGTGCTGGGTGGCCGTTCCCATATCATGCTGGAGTGCTTCCGCAATACGCGGCAAATCGTGGAAGCCGCATTCAATACTCTGTACGGCACATTCGCGGCAGACAAAGCCAACGTTCCCACGAAGGCATTCGGAGATGTCGGCACACTCGCTGACAAAGGGCTACTGCAAAGGGTAGACGACTACTGGAAGGTCAACTTCGCGAAACGTGCCGGACTGCCAGCGAAAGCAACGCTTGTTGAATCCCAGGCTGCAGAAAATGCTCTCGTCCTGGAACGCCTGAGTTGGCTGATCAAAGAACAGGATGTTCGAGTGGAAGACATCCTGATCCTGTCCTACACGAAGAAACGAATTGAGAACCTCGCTCGTTTTCTGGAACAGTCCAACAATGACTGGTTGCCGGACCTGCACGTCGCCTTCAAAGAGAAAGACGAAATCATCGGTCAGCGAAAACGTCTAACGCTCTCCACCGTGGCCTCAGCCAAGGGCTACGACGCGTACTGCGTGCTGATGATTGCCGGCAACGAATTCAAACCTAACGTGGACGGGCGCGCCTCGTTCTATGTTGGCTGCACGAGGGCCATCGAATACCTGGAAGTAACCGGATACAGGGCAACGTCGCTGCTCAGCGAATTCCAGGAGGCCGTCAAACCCCATGCTGATTGAACACACTCAGCGGTCGGCGACGGTGTCAGCCCAGGCCGCCCAGTGGCGATAAATCTGACGAGTTGTTTGCTGCTGCTCAACAATGGACATCGCATCCTATTCGATCATCAAAGCGACGGTGAGAATTTTTCATGTCAATCGCCTTTCCGGTCCTCAGTGTATACGACCCGGTCGCCGACAGCGAAGGTACGCTGGACCCGATGGGGCTTTATCAAATTGCCGACCAACTGGCGACGCGGCTGGTGCCCGGTGTGCGGGAACGCATGCAGCGCATTCGGTTTCTGACGGTCATGTCTGTTGGGGCAATTGTTACTGAAGGAGTTCAGGTCGATCCGCAAAGGACAGACGTTCCCCCGTTTCTCGTCTGGGAATGGTTGGTGGTCGAGGCTTTGTTGCGACACGCAGAAGTCAGCGGCACGGACAGCAGTCTGCTGTGGGGAGTGCCCGGTACGCTGGTCACACGGCGAGCGATTGACAGCCCGAGCTATCTGGATGCTCGCGGATATTTGAAGTCGCCTCGCATCTTTGGCTTTCATGGAGTGTACAAACGGCTGGCGGTACAACTGGGATTGGTTGACCCTCTCATGAACGCTCGACCGCTGGCACGAAAATTAGTCGACGCATGGGCCGCTGACATTGGGCCAAAGCAATGGGAGGCGTTGCGTCCTGTGTGGGAACAGGCGATCCGCAACAGCATGGCGGTCGAACCATGTCGCACACGCCCCAAATGGAAGGAGACTGGCTGGACCGAGATGGCAGAGGTCTTTTGGCCGAGTGGTATCGGCTCAGCAGAACGCCAGGTTCTTACGGATATGCTCTTTGGAGTTTCTGGAGCGCAGTCCAGCCAGCTTACGAATATCTGGGACCTCCACCACGATCTTGCGGGGAAAGGCACTGAGCTAAACGACGTCACTGAAGAAGCCCTTCACCGGCAGCTGCACGAGGGACTTCCGTCAGCCCGACCATTGCTCGACGCAATCTCAGCCTACGAAAATTTCTGCCGTGGTCTTCAGGACGCGTTCGATGTGATCCGAAATGAAGCCAGTTCGCACGAAGTACTCGACACCAGCGAAATGGCAAAGCACTCCGCATTTTGCGAATCTGTCGAAGCACTTGACGAAAGGTGTATGGCTGCCAGACGACGACTCAACGAATTTGACGCCAGCATGGCTGCTTTGTTCGACGACCGCTTCCGTCTTTTCTTCACACCAGAAAACTCGTCCAAATTGGCGGGCAAAATCTGCGAACACCACGAGGCGACTCAAAAGGGCAAGAGTGCGGCGGGAAAACGGGCGTGGTTCGATCGACTCGGCGACGACCGTATCTTTCTACGTCATCAGTATCGCATCGACAAGCACGACAATGCTCCCGGAACGTTCGTTCATGCTTATCGAGGGAAACCCGTCGGCCGTTTCTATTACGATCTGAAGGGCGAATGATGCGAAAGCCTAAACGGATCATTCCCGGCGCACTGCTGGAATTATGGCGACCGCCGAAAGGCGCTGGAGAAGCTCTCGGTTGTCTGTCGTCGACCTATACGTTTCAACCGGGGATCTTCGATGAGCAGTGCCTTGGGCGATTTCTGGACGTTGAATCTGATCCTGATCGTGAAGATCTTGCGTATTTCCTGGAACGCGAACACCGCCTTGGAAGCAGCTACGCTGGGGTTCTGGTCGATCATACTCAGGCGGGGGTGGAACATTCGCTGCGATGGGATTTGCTGCCTGTCCGAATTCCTCGAGGCAAACAGCACGCAAAGTTGACAATTCTGGCATGGTCAAACTGCATCCGTGTGATCGTCTCGTCTGCCAACCTGACAGAGCCAGGCTATCGCTTTAACCGGGAAGTGGCCGTGGCATTGGATAGCACACCAGCGGAAGCGAAGAGCGAAATCGTCGGGGCCGCCTGCCACTTTCTTCGGCGGCTGATGATGTTTGTGCCGGGTACTCCGTCTCGGAATCACGCTGTGGTCCGGGCGCGGCGGTTTCTTGATCTCGTCGAGCAGCATAACTCGGGCTGGATTTTCGCGGACGGGGATGAAAAGGAACAGAAGCAGTGTCTGTTGTTTACATTGCCAGGCCACGGACGTCAGCAGCCGCTAAGTACAGTTAAAGACCTCCTGGAAGAATGCGAATCGTTCCAAGGGTTGCCTGACCACGTCGATGTCGCATCTCCGTTCTTTGACCAATCTGCCGAAAACATTGCAGACCCAACAAGCTTATCACTCTGTCAGGGCCTCGGCACTGACAGCAATGCGACGCTACGATTCTGTGTGCCCTCTAAAGGAGACATCGTCAAAAACACCGCACGACTTCTGGCGCCGCGCAGTCTCCAGCTCGCAGCCGAGCAGTCGCACGTGGCCGTGAGATTTGCCGTTCTGCCGCAACGCGACGAAGACCGAAATGCTCGCGTATGGCACGCCAAGATGCTGGCCCTGTCGAGCAGCGGCCAAAATCCATGGACGGGCCTGATGATTGGTTCTTCGAATTTCACGAAGGCTGGCATGGGGGTCGGCGTGTGGAATGCTGAAGTGAATCTACTGACATTGCTGCGTCCCACACAGGGAAAGAAAGACACGGCCATGCTGAAAGCCGTCTGGCCTCCGGTAGCTTCGACGGAAGGGCTCGAAGTTGAATGGCTGGGGCCGTCACTCGACAACGACGAAGAATCCAACGCCCTGCAAAAGCCACTTCCAGCCGGTTTTCTTTCCGCGACGTTTTGTTCGGGCACACCATCATTCATCAATCTGGAAGTCTATCCGCAGGGCCTACCGCAGTCGTGGAAAGTGTTCACAACCGGAGTGACGGCGAAGACTCTATTAAATTCAGGCGAGTGGTCTGCCGGTGGTTCGGTGTCAGATGTCGTGTTGGAGTGGGATCAGCCGAGGCCACCGACGGTGATGCATGTTCAGTGGACTGACAAAGCCGGCAGCGAGCAGTCGTC
>CAYZYB010000422.1:0-5096 GCA_964481505.1 uncultured Planctomycetaceae bacterium
TGAAAGTGGAACGCCGGTCAGCGAAGTTGCCGAAGCCGGATTCGAGGATCAGCATGAGGGGCGGACCTCCGGTTTCTGACGTGACCAGGATGCTCCAGGCGGCTGAGTTTGCTCTGAGAGTGCGCCTGAGCAGCTGGGCATCTTCAGGGGCCGTGGCGGCTTCCGTCATGATGCTGTCGAGATCGACTCTGGTCGATTTGTTGCGTTCTCGAATGACGCGACTGTACAGTCCATTGCGGCCGATGGCCGTGCCAAACTGCCGAATCGTTTCGTCACGTGCCCTGGCAAGATTCAGCTGGCCGCTGCCCCAGCACGTGATGTGCTGTTGCAAGTCGGCCACGACACCGTGGCCCAACGCCTGATCCTCCAGTGATGTTAGATTGAAGATCTGCCCCCAACTGTCGTACACGGTTCGCTGACCGTGGCCTGATTGGATTACTCGCTCGTTTAGGCGACCTTCTCGAAGTTGTCGATTTCCGAACGTAACGGCCCGCTTCAGAGCGGTGTTTCGACCTTCGCGGACGACTGAGTTGAGATTTACGGCAGCATCAAGATCATTGACATAAACATGAAATCGACGTCCTCCCAGTTCGACGTTCGAAGTCAACAACGATACTTGTCCGTTGTCCTGGTCACCACTGGATCGGAGAATTCGCTCGGCTCGCGGCAACGCAGCACTGGCGATCGACCACGCGGCCCAGCGATTCTGGATTTCTCGTTCCCGTCTGTTCGCCTGTGCCACCAGCTTAAGGCTTTGCTGAGAGAACCGTGCCAGAATCACGACTGCAAATGTTAGCAACACGAGCACCATCAGCAGTACAAAACCGTGACGGTGTGACGGAAGACGAAATTTGGCAAACTTCCCGATTCGCCGCATCATGCACCTCCGCTCTTAATCAGCAGCGTACGGCGATGAGGAGTCAGATTTGGTGAGCCGCGACGTTCCATTGAGTTTACGGCCGCCGCATTTGCGTCTAACCGCTGTGGGGCCTCTGAACGAACGTCTAGTTGCGCTATAACGGAACCGGGAATCGGAGTCCATTGGCTGCCACTGGCGTTTTCCGCCTCCCACGAAACGTCGGGAGCGTCAGCGAACCACAGTGAGATTCCAGCAATCCCAACGGCCATCAACTGACGGTCCACACTTTGGTTTGTCAGCACGTCGCGTTTTCTTTCTTCACGCTGCAGGCAAAGGCGGCCGTGGATAATTAGAGTTCGCCAAACGACATCCGCTGCGCGGTGCGTCGCCTTCGACTGCCTCGGTGAGATGCCTGCGAAACCTGATAGAAGGACTTCGTTGGGGCGGACAATCATTTGCCGCGAGTTGCGAAGATCGCGTTCCAGTAGTTGAAAGATCCGAGGCAAATAGCTTTCGTGTTCTGTTGTCCGTTGAGCGATGATTCGCTCCTGGGCGTGCATAATCTTCAGCAGTCTGAACACAGCTCCCATCAGCAGACTTGCCAACAGCAAAGCTGCCAATAGTTCCAACAACGTGAACCCCTGCCGCTCGGCTTTGGGACGATGTTGCACGACCTTCATCAATTCGCTCCCTGCTGCGGCCGGATCGAACTCGCGACCTCAATCGAAAGTAATCGCTGGTTCGCTTCATCGTTGACTTCGACGGTCACGGCCAGCAATCCACCGAGCATCGGTTGTGACTGTGGTGTACGGTACGTTCGCCAGGTCATGCGCGTGCGCCCGAATCGCCCCGTCGATGGGAACGGCGGTCCTTCGGCTCTTGAGAACCATACCGCGAGCTGCTCATCAAGAAGCTCTGCCGCAATGAGCCTTTGCTCAGAACGTTCCAATTGCTGCTTCTGATGAGTCCACGCGGAGAGCATCGACACCATCAGCACGCTAAGCAACGCGATGCTGGCGACGACTTCAATCAGCGATAGACCGCGACGTGCTTTTGATGCCATCAACGAGTTCTTTCGCAGAAGAAAGGGAAGACACAACGGCGACCTGTCCAGTCGCTCCTACAATAAGGTGACAAGCTCCTTCGTGATCGACGATGGCAAACGTGTCCGCGTGGCCGGTGCTGTGATAGAGAATGCGATTAGAGTCGTCCGCCGCACCGGCAACCCACAAGTCAGGAATCTCAACGTCGGTCGCGAGTAGAGTCCACTTACCTGGCTCAGAAAGTTTCCGTTGAAGTTGCTGCTTGCGACTGTCGTATTGCAAGGTCACCGCCTGATTGGAGCGATCGGCCAATACCCGGCATTGCTGATCGACAAACAGAAACGTCTCGATGGCCTGTCGCCGCTTAGCATTCACGACAGACTTGCCAAAGCCGACAGCGGTGACCGAGGCAACCAATCCGATGATCACCACAACTGCGATCAACTCCAGCAGTGTCACACCTCGACGCAACTCGGCCCCACTGGAACGCCGGCCGCAACACAGCCTCACCGCACATCTCCAAGGTCATCGCTGGTAATGTCCGCATCTGCCCCCGTACCGCCATCTTTTCCGTCTGCACCGTAGCAAACGACCTGGTACGGACTCGATGGCCCGGGGCTCAAATAATCGTATTGGTTGCCCCACGGATCCTTGCCGATCTGTTTCCCGGCAATGTGACCATCCGGCTCTTCCTCTGTCCCCAGGAGAGATTGAAGGCCTTCTGTTGTGCCTGGATACTTTCCCGTTTCTGAATGAAACGACTCCAGAGCCTGGCACAGTGTTGAGATTTCGACGCGTGCTACATTCTGTCGACTCTTTAGCATGTAGCGACGAATTCCGATCGTCATCACGCTGGCCAGCAGACCAAGAATCACGATAACCCCCATCAGTTCGACCAAAGTAAAACCAGCTCGATGTTCTTTTTGTTCTCGTCGTCTCATAAAAAGTACTCCCGTCTTCTTCAAGTACCGCCACCCTCGCCTACTCAAAGGCTCCCTCGGCGATTAAGCCCTTCTGCCACATGTGCAGACCACCACGCCATCATCTGCCGGGATGTCCCGGCTTAGAGGGCGTTTCCGGCTTCGAGGATGGGTAGGATTGTGGCCATTAGGATGAAGCCGACAAGGCCGGTTAGAAAAATGATTGTGACTGGTTCGAGGATCGTGGCCAGGCGTGACGAAAGTGTTTCCACCTGGTGTTCGTAATCGCGGGAAAGTCGTTCCAGCATTTCTTCAAGTTGCCCGCTTTGTTGTCCTACAGCAAAGATCTGGACCACAAGTGGTGGGAACACGGTCGACTGCTCAAACGCCGGTCCGAGTTCTCGCCCGGAAGTGATCGCGCTTTCCACACGTTTGAGGCCATCCCTGATGACCAGATTTTGGCATGAGTCCGCCGCAATCTGCATCGCTTTTGTTAATTCTATGCCGCTGCGTAGCAGTGTGGCAATCACATATGCGGTGCGAGACATCGTTTGACGGAATGCGAGGCTACCGATGAGCGGCAACCAGAGCAGGAGGGAATGCCAGCTCCATTGTCCTCGGTCTGTTCTGAGGTAGAAAACTGCTGCGATGAGTGCTGTCAGGAAAATGCCCGCGATCCACAGGCCATGTTCGAGAAGAGCGTCGCTGCATGTTTTGAGGATCTGGGTTGGTAAAGGCAGCGGACGCCCGGCTTCGACGAGACTCGCTAGTAACATCGGGACGACGGAAGTCATCAGAAACAGCGAAACCACGATGGCTGCAATAAAAACTAACGCCGGATACAACAGCGCAGAAAACAACCTGTTACGAAACGACAGAGATTTCTCAGAGAAGTCTGCCAGTATCGATAGTACGTCTTCGAGATTACCCGCGTTTTCACCAACTCGGACCATATTGACAGCCAGGCCGTCAAAGACGTGCGGCTGCTGAGCCATGGCGTCGGCAAGCGACGTGCCCTGTTCGACACGATCTCGCAGTTGCATGATCCATTCGCGAACGACACCTTTGTGCTGCCGGATGAGTGTTTCCAAAGCGTCAGACAATGGAATGCCAGCATGTGTGAGTGTCGACAATTCGCGAATCACCATGCTAACCTGATTGGGCCGACGGATTCGAAACAACGAACGGGCACTTTCGTCGTCTGTTGCCTGTTCCGCCACATGTTCAGCTAGCAGTCCAAGCTCTCGCAACTGCTCACGAGCCTGGCGCGGGGAGTCAGCGGCCAAAGTGCCGGACACTTTGCGAGTCTCTCCGTTTGAAGCTGTGTAGCGATAGAGCGGCATGAAATCTGAGTCGCGATGAGCCACAGTGTGTTGCGTGCACCTCAACTATAGTCAAAGCCAGTAATCTTTTTAATCGCCCCACCGATTGCAATAAGTTCCGAGCCTCGACGGTTGGCTACGAGGATCTGGAACTCTCGCGACTGTAGCCCAAGTGGCGAGGTGTATTTCAGTGCAGATGATGGTCACATTTTTGAGATCGTGAGACGGTGAAGAAGCGATTATGCATGGCGATCTCGGACGATGCGCACGTGCATCGCGCAGACGCTTTTGAGAATTTATTCCGGGATGGCTTGCAACCTGGAACAGCGGCCCCTAAATGGGAAGGTATGGTTTTCCCGCTAGGCCTAAGAATGCTACCCGTTGAGTGTGTCGTGTTATATGCACGGGTTGCGAGGTAGGGAATCCCCACACTGCAGGGCCACTTTCATATTGCCCTGTCGTTTTTTTCGAGGTTTTCTGTTGATCTAAATCCGAATCTAACAATTTCCCCGGGAGCAGTTTGTGGCGAGCAAGAGTGCAAAGAATAAGGGAGCGTGGGTCGCTCTCGGCGTGGCTGGTTGTGCGTTGATCGCAGCATTTTGGGCGGTTTCCCGCACGGGCAGCAGGAACGACAGTGAAGAGGTGGTCAAGAGGGAAGCTTTAGGGCAGGTGGACATGGATGACCAGCCGGTCAAGGACGGCTACGTCAGGGTTGGAGGCGTATTGCGTCCCGAAACCGATTTGAAGTCCAGCCTCGACGCGAATGTTGAAAGCCGTGACGAAGAGGATCGTTATCCGTACGGCAAGACGCCACCCTTTGATCCCAACGCTAACGATCACACTCGATCGGTTGCGGAGGCACTTCAGAATGGGACGCATCCCGAACGTCTTTCACCGGCCATTCCTCCGACTCCGTTTGACAAGAAGTCCTACAATTTGAACCCTGAGAAGT
>CAYZYB010000423.1:0-5079 GCA_964481505.1 uncultured Planctomycetaceae bacterium
ATGTTGCAATCGATTCTCGGCACGAGCCCGGCGTGTCGACAAAGCTGCCGTGAATCATAATGCAAATGGGTACGCCGGGTTCCAGCGTCGACGTCATCTCCTGAAAACTCGAATTCCGAAAACTCTGACCATCTTCGTATCGCATCACAGCCGGGCGAAACTGTGGGCGGGAAAAATCGAATGCCTGTGGAGAATGATGCGTGTTGAGAAACCAGAAGCCGGAATCCGCCAGGGCGGGAGCCGTGTAGTTTTCGCTCGGCTGGCTATCAGCGGCAGTTGGTGATGGTTCGGCGAAATAAGGTGATGCGTTCTGAGCATCAGCCGTCGCGCAGACCAACATGCAAAGGCACATGAACGCCTTCGCGAAAGTTTGGCTGGCAGAATGTTTCAGATTCAGCACGAACATTGGATAGCTCGCCGAATACGGAGAACGGACTCATCCGTGAAACGAGCGAATAGAGATTTCGAAGATGTGATTTGTGTTTGAGATGACCGCGTCTTCAACTCAGTGAAATCGCGATCTCCGTTAGTAAGAATGCCACAGAATACTGCGTTGGGCTACCTTGGTATCGGCTTATTCTCCGCATCGCGTTGGTGTAAGGTGACGACGTTGCACACATGCGGATGGCGACATTTGGGATTTCAAGTGAAACGCGGCAAGCTGCAGATGACTTTTCCGATTTTGCAACTGGAATCAGCGTGAATTTACCTGATTGCTGGTGCCCCGAAACCGAATAACTCAGTCGTCTCTCTCAGCGTTTTTCCCCGCCGAATACCAACACCAGTTCCTGTTTTTCGCGAAGACGCCGCGAACGAATCTGAATCGTGTCCTGGACCAGTCGTCTTGCTGGTGGAACGATGATCATCATTTGTATTTTGTTGTCGCGCACTTTGACCGGTTCACTGCCACTGGTGATTTTGATGGCTCGTAGATTTTCGTCGGTGTAGAACAGATTGTGAGGGGCTTTGGGGTCGTACGGAATCCTCTGTTCGTATCCGTCGGTCCCGATCAGCCGACCGGTGAGGTCGTTGATGCGATATGCTTTGATTCGGTCCGGCAGTCGGACCTGAACGATGAGGCGATACGGTTGTCCTGGTTGCGGGATTTCCGGTTCGGACCAAACCGTGAAACTTCCTTTTGTGACGGCCAGTCCGGATTCCGGAATCTTGAACAGAAACTCCGCTCCACCTACCTCCGCGCCCTCTTCGTCGGTGCTGGCAAACGAGGGGAGCAGATCCTCCGGTCGTGCACTAACGGTGCCGTTTTCGACGACGCTCAGGTTGTTCGAAATTCGTTGAATGGTCGATTCGCTCTTAACGGGAACGGTTTCGATTTCGGCGGTCGTTTCGAACTGCGGCTGATCTCCCTGCCGATCGAATTCGTCAAGACTGGCGCGGATCGGAGCGATCTCTTCGTCCTGATCCAGTAAGTGGTGTCCCAGCCATGCAAATGCGAAAGCCGCGACGAGATAAGCCAACAGATGCAGAAAAAGCGAGAGGTAGTAGCTTGTTGCTGAAGGGCTGAGCAGCAATTCTGCCAGGGTCAGGTCCTGATCTTGTTCGTCTGTTACGATCTGCGGAGTTTCCTTTACGGCAGACGCTTTGGCGCTGTCGATCGGAATGTTGGGCCCCGCGACCAGGGCGGAGTTCAATGTGGAGACGTCACTTGCCATGAAAGTTTGATTTGTCCACGATCTGCTCACAAAAAGAAACAGCCAGGAACTGCTATTTTGGCGTAATGGTGAGCCGAAGGGGTGGGATCGAAATCAGATTGATCAGTCCCAAAACGCAAAAACACATCTTAGACGTCTTCATTTCACCAGTTTTTACTGTCATTTCCTCGGAAAAGCAGCCTGCTCTTCAAAGTATCGACATTCGTTGCTAACGGGATTTACTGCCCGAAATCATTGCCAGAACCACCTGTTTTGTCCATTCGGGAAATGTTGCGTCGCCTATTTCATTGGATTTAAGTCCAAAGCAACTGCACGAAACGTAACATCAGAGCCACCAATCTGATGACGATCGATGTTTCAGTGAGTAATATGCGACCAGCTAACCCGTTCGACATACTTTCTATGTCTCCCGTTCGCTCGTTCTGAGCACAGCCACAGGTTCATCGCTTCGTGACAGAATCAGGGAAGAAGACACAATTTTTGCAAAAACGAGATCAATGGGGTCACGGTGTATCACTGTGGATCCTGGTGATCGTCGGTTTTTTGCTGCCGATTCTGGCGTGGTCCATCAAGGACCTCAAGCTCGACAACGATGTGACGGGCTGGCTGCCGAAGGATGATCCTCAGGCCAAAATTCTGGACTGGTACGAAGGCATGTTTCCTTCTAAGGCCCGAGTTTTGGTATCCTGGGATAACGCGTCTATCACGGATGCGCGTATGGCGCTTCTGCAGGACAATCTGGAAGGTCCG
Organism: uncultured Planctomycetaceae bacterium; assembly: GCA_964481505.1. Classification (GTDB taxonomy): domain Bacteria; phylum Planctomycetota; class Planctomycetia; order Planctomycetales; family Planctomycetaceae; genus Fuerstiella. The sequence goes on from CAYZYB010000423.1 coordinate 2,424, forward strand.
CTGAATTCCAATGGAGACCGCGAAGGCGGTTCCCCTTACGTCGAAGCCGTAAGTCTGCCGGGTGCAGTGTTGAAACGCATGCTGTCTCGGGGCATTCCTTTTGAAACAGCGATCGATCAAATTGATGGAGTCCTACTCGGCAAAGGGCCGCTCAATGTTCGGCTGACGGACGTCGGGGTTCTGCGTGGTGAGTACATGCGGAAGGAGATTATTCGGGTTGCAAACGATGACTTCGGTTTGAACGCGGAGTTTGTGGAACGCGGTCTGATGCCGCCGTCGTTTACCGAGGTATCTGAGGAAGATGAAAAGACCACTGAGTTCAATCAGCAACTGACGGATTATGTCGCCGAACAGCCGCTGTATCATCTGCAGCTCGAATGGCCGCAGATGCATTCCAGCGCCGGGAAGCTGACAGAGTTCACTGAAGCTTTGTACGCATTGAAGGCTCCAGGATCCGGAGCTGAAACTGCTGGTAAGGCCTGTGTTGAAGAGTGTTTTGCCACCACTGGAGCGTTGGCAGCCGTATCGGTGGCGTTGTCAGAAGCAGGTGCGGCTGAAAAAGAAAAGGCTGTTGCTGAGATTCGCCAGGCGGTGGAAGATTGTGGAGTGCCCAAAGATGCAATTCGTCTTGGCGGGCAGCCTGTTGTCAGTGCCGCAATGAATCACTCCGTGGGCGAAGCCGTTTGGAATTCTCGGTTCGAAAAATGGGATTTGCCGCATCGGTCGCCGATCTTCTTTTCTGCGTTTGTCAGCGTTTTGATTTCGTTTGTGATGCTGCGAAGTTTTCGATTGGCGATGCTGGTGCAGGCGGTGTCTTTTTTGGTTGTCGTGTTTGCCGTCGGGTTTGTGCCGCTGTCGGGCGGAACGATGAGTATGGTGCTGGTCGTGATGCCGACACTGCTTGCGGTGCTCACCACGTCCGCCGCGATTCATTTGGCGAACTACTGGAAGCATTCCGAAAACGAAGATCCAATTCAGTCGGTTCTGATCGCTGTGGAAACTGCATGGTTGCCTTGTTTATTGGCGAGCGGAACGACGGCGATTGGGTTGGCGTCACTGTTGGCGAGTAATCTGATTCCGGTTCGAGACTTTGGGCTTTATTCCGCTCTGGGCTGCATTCTTTCGTTTGTGGTGGTGCTCTATGTGCTCCCATCACTGATGCTGTATTGGCCGAAGTCTCCTCCCAGGGCGGCACAGCTGGAAACTGGTCACTGGGAGCGTTTTGGTGTCTGGATTGCCAGAAATCGACACCTCGTCTGTTTCGCCTGTGTGGCTGTCACTGCCATGGCGAGCTGGGGGTTGTGGAACTTTCGGACGGAGACGAAAGTCATTCGTTACTTCCCGCCAGAGAGTCGTTTGGTTCAGGACTACGTTTTCCTTGAAGACCGTTTGTCCGGCGTGATCTCCATCGACACGATTGTGAAATTCGACACCAAAGCTCAGGAACAACCTGAGTTCCGGAGCTTTATCGATCGAGCTCGCAAAGTCATGGAGTTGCAGCAGGAAATAAAAAACCATTCCGAAATCAGCGGTGTACTTTCGCTGGCGTCGTTTCTTGATCTGCGCGAGCCCAGTGCCGACATGAGCCGTCCAGAACGATTGAAGCTTTCACTGGCTCATCGCAAGATCAGTAAAGACATCCGTGCCATGATCACGGGAGAAAAAGAAGACAAACAGGGAGTTGGCTCGATGCTGGCAGTTCCCGATTTCTCCACCGACTGGAAAGAAGCAGGCGATCAACTGCTGAATCGCGAAGGCGATGAAGTCTGGCGCATTACCGCTCAAACGTCCGCTCTGTCTGATGCCGATCTGGAAGTCCTCATTGGCGACATGAACGAGATTGCCGAAAAACATCTCGGTCTGGTTGGTAGTCCCAACACTGGGCACATTGTCACGGGATTGATTCCTGTCTTTTTGCGCACTCAACAGGCAGTACTGGAGAGCTTGATCCGAAGCTTTGGTATGGCATTTCTGATCATCGCTGTCGTGATGATGATTTTGCTGCGGAGTTTTCGAGCCGGTGTCATCACAATGCTCCCTAATCTGATGCCCGTGGTTGTGATCTTTGGAGTGCTCTCATGGATGCGGCTCAAGGTTGACATCGGAACGATGATCACCGCTTCGGTGGCTTTGGGCATTGCTGTGGATGGCACGTTGCACATGTTGACGTGGTTTCAGGAATTGGTTCGGCGAGGCCATTCCGTTGAAGAAGCTGTCGGCAAAGCACTGTCTCACTGTGGCCCCGCCATGTGGCAGACAAGCGCTGCGATTGGCTTGGGAATGTTGGCTTTGCTGCCCGCGGAGTTGCTGTTGGTGAGTCGATTTGGACTGATCATGGCGGCCCTGATTTTCGCCGCCCTTGTCGCTGATATTATCTTTCTTCCGGCGTTACTTGGAGGTACTCTGGGGCGTCTCATCAAGCGAGCGGCTCCCAAAAATTCGACGGACACTCTTGAAGGTGTGGCGGAAGCGACTGATGATGCCCCGGATCCGGTGCCTGCAGGCAAAACGGCCGACGCGGCAACTTCGTTCCGTCCGGGAGCTGATGTGATTCCGGAATTGAACTAAACGACTGGTGCGACTCAGCAGTCGCGGAGCGGGTGATTGTGAACGAATATGTTGAACCGCTGGGAATGCGGATTCTGATCCGCAAGGA
>CAYZYB010000424.1:0-5071 GCA_964481505.1 uncultured Planctomycetaceae bacterium
GGTGTCTTTGATCCGGAAAACCTGCGGAGACGCCGTCTGTTTGTTGCGATGAAGGAAGAGAAAATTCAGGCGTTTGTGGCTTGCAGTCCGATGCAGGATGGCAACCAATGGGCGTTTGAAACCTATCGCAAAGCGACTGACTCCGTCCGAGGTGCGGTGCCGTTCCTGTTTAAATCGATTATCGATCGTATGCGGGCTGAAGGTGTGGAGCAGGTTTCGCTCTGCCTTGTCCCGGGAAAGGGTGTGGAAAAAGGACCGATGAATGATGGCGCTGTTGTGAAGCGACTTCTATTGCTTTGGTATCGCAGGATGAACTTCCTGTTCAACCTGCAGGGACTCGATCATTTCAAACAGCGTTTTCGCCCACAGGATCACGCCCGATACGTTTGTGTCAGTTCGAAGTCAACGCTTCGCTCGGCCGTTTCATTCGCTCGGGTCACAGGCGCTTTGCGGCCCAACATCGCGAATTTGGCCAAAGCGATGATGCGTTCTGCGACCCGCCGCGCGTAGGTTGGATAGGTTTCAAGATTGTCAGCAGATCGCGCCGACGGTCGGGCAGTTGTTCGGGAACGGAAGGCTAAGTCGAAGGCTGGAAAATCCACCGCAGCTCTTTTATCCCAGGATCTTCGTTCGCAGGCCTTCCAGCAGCGCAACCGCCTTGCCGATGTCGGCTTTTTGCTGAACCGGATCTTCCGGGATTTCACGTTCGATCGTGAGTGGACCGTCGTAGCCGATTTCGTGGAGTGTCTGCAGGTAGGTTTCCATTCCGACGTCGCCTTCGCCTAATGCGACTTCACAGCCCCAGTCGAGTCCGCGGCGGCCTTCTGCCGCCCAGGTGCCGTCTTTGCAGTGAATGCTTCGCACGTGTTTGCCGACTTTTTTCAACGCTTCGATTGGTTCGCCTGTGCCGTACAGAATCATGTTGGCGGGATCGAAGTTGATAAACAGATTGTCGCGAGCGACATCGTCGATGAAGTGCAGTAAGTGGTCGGCGGTTTCCTGGCCGGTTTCCAGGTGCAGGTTTTGGCCATTGCCCTTAACGTGATCCAGCAGTTCGCGAGTTGTGGCCAGCAGATTTTGGTAGCTCTCAGACTTTGTATCTTCCGGGACAAAGCCAATGTGAAGTCCCACCACGCCGACTCCCAACAGTTTGGCGAAGTCGCTGATCTCCTTCATCTCCTGCATTCGCGATGCGCGAGTGTCTTCAGGAACCAGACCAACTGTCCGAGCTGTGGTTTCGATGTCGGCGTAGCTTTCGCCATCGAACCCGCCGAAAACGCATGTGATTGTGACTCCAGCATCAGCACACTTTTCAAGGAAAGCGGTGGCTGCTTCCTGTGTTCGCGTGTTCTTGTGCGGAGCGTGGAGTTGAATACTTGGGATGCCAAGTTCTTTAACCACGTCGAAATTCACGCCCAGTCCGGCGTCAACGGAAGCGAATACGCCAATCGGCCACTTGCTCATGATAGTCCTCAACTGCTGCGAAGGTGTCGCAAACGAAAAAATGCACATGACGAAAAGGCGCCACGCCACGTTCTGCTTGAGATTTGATCTTCAACATCTGAAATTTCAAATCAAGAACACATGGCTTCGATCATTAGCTCACATGTTTGCTGAGGACGAATGAAAAATCAAACCACTCGCAGCGGCAAGGAACATGCGAGCACAAAGCCGATGCGATTCGCAGGGCTTTCGGTATTTGTAGCAGCAGGCGACTTCTGAGACGGCTGCTCGACGCTACTCTATTCGGTCGATCTGCGAGAACTGGTTGCCGAAAGGTTTCGTTGCCGCGAAGCTGTGGCGCCGGGGGTGTTGTTTGGTTTTTCGCCTGTTAGCAGTTCCAGCAACCATGGGCTCGGTTTGGGAATCACGACCATTCGCCGGCCGCCATTTGGGTTGTCGATGATGACCGTGAGTTCGGTTTGAGCGACGGGACTGGCGCCTGCTGTAGACGCCGTCATGGTGGTGGCAGTACCGAACGGGTCCGGAAGGTTGTGTGGGCTGGCTTCGACTGGGGCAGCCGGTTGCGTGCGCGTCAGTTCCCCGAACGCCGCCGCGCCGTCATCGACGAATTCATTCAGCGTGGTTTCTTCTGCAAAAAATTCGTCGAATACATCTCTGTCTTCTGAGAACGGGTTGGGTGGAATATCGTCGGAGTCGGGTGTCGCATCGGTTGACGCGAAGACGGCTTCGTTGTGCCCAGTCGGCGAATCGATTTTCAGCTGCTTCATGAGTTTTCGAATCGGCTGGATGCTCGTATACAATCCCTCATGAGCTTTACGATCCGCGGCGCTGCAAACGCCGACAATGCGGTTGGCTGTATCGAACAGGCCTCCGCCAGACCGGCCTTTGGCTGGTTCGTTGGTGCACAGGATGTTTCCTGGTCCGTTGTACCGGTTAACGTCAATGACGTTCATGTTGAGTCGTGTGGGAAAATCACCATTGCTACATCCGATGCTGAACAGTGGTGCGTTCTTTTGGACGACATCATCGTCTGCCGTCAGTGGAGCTGTGGGAAGGATCGTTGTGTTGCGGATCCGCAGGAAGGCGATGTCGGATTCGTGGTCACCGCCAAGAACCTGCGCGTGATACTTCAGCACCTTGCCATCTCTAAAGACGTCGACTTCGACAATGGCCTGATCTTTAACGTCCAGGAAAATATGATTGCATGTCAGGATGATGGACTGACCGGCTGTACTTTGAATGATCGTACCTGTGCCGACATCACGTAGATTCCCATCCATCAGTCTGACGCGCACCGTCGCCTGCATCGCTGGTGAGACTGGTTTGGGCGGACTCGCGTTTTCGGGACTTTGAGCGCGAAATTCGGGTGGAAAACTATCGGCAGTTGTCCGCGGTTCCGCCGGATCTTTTTTGAAACCATTCCGCATCTTGCCGAATAGACCTTTCAAGCCACCGGGCGCGGGAGCTGCCTTGGGTTCTTCTGTGAATGCGTTTTCTGGCTGCGTCGCCGTTACGGCATTCGCAGCGGCTGGTGAGAACGCCGCGTTCTTGCTTCGTTTCTGTTCCAATCCACGAGCCGCATCGTTCATTGCCTTTCGAAGTTCGTCTTCGGCACGGACTCCCTGAAAACGCTGGACCTCCTTACCTTCTACCAGCAGGATCAGCGTCGGAATACGGTCGACTTTGTATTGGCGAGTGACATCAGGGTGTTCTGTGATGTCGATTTTGCGGATAGGATAATTCGACTTTTCCATCCGCTGCAGCACAGGAACCATCTGTCGGCAGGGCTGGCAATAACCCGCTGTGAAATCTAGCAGGACGACGTCGGGCAATGGCTGTCCATTCAGGTCGACGGCCATCATCAGCAATGCGATCATTTTCATATTGGCTTCCCTGCCGTTGAATTGTGTTGCGAGACCACCAGGCAGGGTGCGCATTCCGCGAACCCGAAGGTGCCCGTCATTTCCTTCAGTTCCGCACGAAAAAATCCATTCACCGTGCAGAGTGAGTCTTTGGAAATGTGGTCTCTGTGCCGTGTTGCACGACACTCAGTTTGTAAAAGTTACCTCGTAAAGATTGCAATTCCTGCAGATCACAAGGTGTTGCAGTGTTGTGAGCGGTTTCGTTCTCGATCTTCCAGTCGAGGCAAAAATCGCCGCGAATAACAACGTTTCCACACTTCCAGCGGAAATTTGGAAAGCCGTTTACTGCTGTGAAGTTGCTGAGTTCCTGAATTCTCCGCAGCCTCACGTTTTGGCCGAACGGCCGATCATTACCTGTGAAGCAATGGACATGCCGTTTCTGCCGAAACGTCTTTAGCAAAGTTCCTCGGATGGAAAAAGACCGGTTTGGAGTGCGCTGACCCGGCTCGTCGCGGTCTTCAGGTGAGCTACCGCCGTTTTAACGCCGCATCCATTTCACGGCGATGATCTTTTTGTTTCAGGTTTTCGCGCTTGTCGTGTAGTTTGCGACCTCGACAAAGCCCGAGTTTGACCTTGATAAACCCTCGTGCGATAAAGATCTGCAACGGAACCAGCGTTAGGTTTTGCTGTTCTCCAGATTCTGCAAATTTCTTAATTTCTCGCCGATGCAGCAGCAACTTGCGTTTGCGGCGTCGTTCGTGGTTGAACAGCGTCGCCTGAGGGTATTCTGCGATGTCCGAATTGATCATCCACACTTCACCATCGACCGCACGCGCGTAGGCGTCTTCGATCACGACCTTGCTGTTGCGAATGCTTTTGACTTCGCTGCCATACAGTTGAACGCCACAGTCGATCTCATCCAGAATCTCGTATTCGTGGCGGGCCTTGCGATTGCGGCACACGATACGTTCGTTTGGGTCTTCTGCGGTTTTCTTGTTTTTCTTTTTGCCAGCCATAGTCTGTATATCCTGATCGTTCACAGGTGCAGAAGCAATCCGGTGGTGTCAGGTTCAGGGAATGTGGTCGAAGAGCCATTCGTCTGGGCTGATTTTTCTTTATGAGACCCGCTGCGGCAGGGTGTGTCCCCATCTTGTGGGTGCTGCAGGATGACAGAAACCCTGTTTGACTTTGAATGGAAATTGCGGAGAACTTCTCGGGCAGTTGGCGAGTCCTTAGCGTTTGTGTTCACCTGAGATGACGATTTCGCGCCTAGCCGTTCGAAAAAAACGGCACAAGACTGAATTCGGTGCCGAATGGGCTTAATCAGGTTTTCCAGGAAAGAAGCAAAACAGTCACTTCCACAAGTTGACCTGCAAGGTGGGCCGTGCGAATAATCCCTCTACCGCGTTCCACGCAGCACTTGGAAATGGATGTCTATTCACTACTTGTGGCTGAAAGAGAAGTGGAGGGCCACGCGGCCATCACGTGCATTTGGAAATGAAGGAGTCATCTCACACGCACGATCATTGATCGCATTGCGGAAGCTTTCACTGTCGCTTCCCTCATCGCACCGCAAATCAGTCAGAATTCCGGCAAAGAAGAGCATTCTGCGGAATCACGATTTTCAGGGGCCCCACGATTGATTTTTCTGTGACGCGGGTATGCTGAGAGTTTACGAAACCTTCGGCACGTCGCTGAACATTTTTGTTGAACAACTTCGGTCGTCTATGCCGTTAGGTTTGGGC
>CAYZYB010000425.1:0-5067 GCA_964481505.1 uncultured Planctomycetaceae bacterium
GTCGCACGTCGAATTCCCACGTCCTCGTTTTGGGCTTGGCATCCGGCAACACCCGCTCACCGATGAAACGCGCGGTCTTAAGGTACGCCATGACCTGATGCGGCGACATTAGATGTGCCTCGCCAAACTTGTCGAAGCCATGCTCGACGTGATCGGGAGGCAGTAAACCGGTGAAGTCAAAGTCCACGCCGAAGAGATCACGCATCGTGTTGGTGTATTCAGCGCGAGTGAGCCGCTTGAGGGGATTGGTTGGCTGCTGGTTGAGGATGTGTTTCTGGAGCACCTTCGTGACTTCAGCGACTGCGTCGGCGTCAGGTTGCGGCGCCTCTTCCGGCGGCATTTCGCCAGCCTCAAGTACGGAGGCAATGGCCTCCATCAACTCCTCATCCGCAATTAAAGCGTCAACAGGCCTGTCAAGCCGCACCTCGCCCTTTTGCTTTTCAGGGCCGTGGCACTTGACGCAGTTTTGGGTGAAGAATTGATCCAGTTTGGTATCCGCGGGAAGAGTTCCCGACGAAACGAGAAAGATCAGCAGCAGTACGATTATCCGGGAGGCGACTGATACTTTCAAACGAGAAGGCCGCATCATGACAACACCTCGAAGGCTCCGGTGCTTTCCCCGAAACGGTCATGTTCAGCTCCGAATAGTTGGAGCAGCCCGAGGTACAGGTTGCTCATCGGTACATCCTTCTTCTGGCGATGACCGGCGGTCTTCATACGGCCGTCAAACACCAGTGCCGGCAGGTCGTTGAAGTTATGAGAGTTGGCGCTGCCCATCGAGGCAGTCAGGAGCGTGGTCGTCTGATCGAACAGGGAGCTGTTACCAACGGACCGCTGCTTCATAGTGCTGAGCGAAGTGTTGATCCGCTTGAGAATCGCGTGCTCCAGCATGAGCAACTTCTCAATTTTCTCCGGCTTCTGGCCGTGGTGAGAAAGGTCGTGGTAGTTACCGCTGAGGTCTGACTCCTTGAAACCTTCCCAGAACGGAATTTGCACTGTGACCGCACGCGTCGAATCGGTTTCCAGGGCCAGCACGGCCAGATCCAGCAACGTGCCTACGTAGTCGTCCACCGACTTCCGATCGAAGTCCTCAAGTTCATAATTCACTTGCGGCTTAGAACGGTCGGCCCAGTAGGCGCGACGTTTCACGGTCTGCTCGACTTCGCGGACTGAGGTGAGATACTCGTCCAGTTTCGCCCGGTCGGTGGCATTGAGTCGCTTCTCCATCGACTTGGCCTGAGCGAGGACCGCATCGAGAATGCTGCGGTCTTCGGCGAGTACTTGCTGTTGCGTCTTCTCGTTTTCGTTGACCTGGAAAAGCAGGTTGAAAATTTTGCGAGGAGAATCGATCTGCTTCACCGGTAATCCATGCTTGTCCCAGGAGATCTGCGAAAAGTTTAGGTTTTCCCCTGCCTGAAAGACCAGCGACTTGAAACGCGTGTCGCCCCCGATCAGATCGGCAACCGCCTGATCAATCGAAAGCCGGTTCTTGCGGTGCAGCTTGTTGAAGTAACCAGAGAGAATGCCCACGCAGGGCGTGTGCCCGAAACCGTTCTGCACGGCCGGATTGTCCAGCCCGCTGAAAATTTTCAGGTGATCAAAGTGCTCGGACAACTCGCCTAACAACGGCGGCGCCTTCTCGAATGCGCCGTCCGTCTGAGGGATCAATTCGGGCTGATAAAAGCTGAGGTGATTGACGATCGTGAGCAGGCGGCGGGGCGAATCCGCCTCGCTAACTTGCCCCAGGCTCTCCATGCATGGGAGGAGCAAGGCAACACCAGTTCCGTTGAGGACAGTACGTCTTTTCATGTTTCCGCCTGTTGCTTGGGCAAACAAGGTTTTATCTATTCTCGCACGAAGTCACAAAGCCACGAAGGATTTGACGGGCATGCCTTTCTCTTCGTGTCTTCGTGCGTTTGTGCGAGACAATCATCCCTGAAGTTCTTTCACAACGCCGGTGCTGTCGCCATGTCGTTCGGTGTTGATGCCGAGTCCCTGCAGCATCGTCAGCCACACGTTGCACAGCGGTGTGTCCTTTTGCAGAACAAGATGCTGGCCCAGTTTCAAATTTGCTCCGCCGCCGGTGAGGACGGTTGGACAATTTGTCAGGTAGTGGATTGAACTGATGTTCGATCCGAAGGCCACGGCGGTGTGATCGAAGAGGCTCGATCCGTCAGTTTCCCTGGTTTCCTTGAGTTTATCGATCAGGCGAGCGAGTAGTTCGCTGTGGGCCTTGTCGCGAACCCTGGACGCTTCCATTCGCGCACCAGGTGAATAATGGCTCACGTTGTGGGAGCTGGGTTTAAGATCGAGAGACTGCAGAAGGCTCTGCCCGGGCATACGGTAGCTCAGCGAACGAGTACTGTCCGTCTGCAACGCCGCAACGATCAGGTTCTGCATGATCTCGATTTCAGCCTTCCCCTTCAGACCGGGTTCCGGCTCGTCGAGAGGAGCTTTGGCCTTGGCGACGTCGAGCCAGGCTTCGTCCTTGTTGAGTCGGGTCTCAATGTCACGGATGCCCTGGAAGTATTCGTTGAGCTTGTCGGTGTCGGTTTTTGAAAGACCGCGCTGCACGCGTCTGGCTTCGCTGAGCACGGCGTCGAGGACACTGCGGTTCTCGGCGATGGCCGCCTGGCGTTGTTCCAGCGGCAGGTCGTCGGCGGAGAAGAGCTTGTGGAAAACCTGAACCGGGTCGTCCTGGCCGGCGACGGGTTTGCCGCGTTGATCCCAGGCCAGAGACAGTCCGGGACCGTGTCCTTCGAGGCTGGAGGCGTTGAGCTGGATCGAGGAGAAGCGAGTGTCTCTACCCAACTGGTGCGCGACGACCTGATCGGCGGAAATGCTGTTGGCCATGTTTTGGCCAGGCACGGAATAGCGATTGGCTCCAGTGAGCCAGAAGGTACTGCCCCAGTGAGCTTCGTTGGTGAACTGGTTCGCGCATCCCTGTACCACCGTGATGTCAGACTGATGTCGAGCCAGCGGAGCGAGGCCTTCGGAGAGTTCGTAGTCCGTCCCGGTGTTCTCCTCATCCGGAAACCAGGTCTCTTTGGTCACGCCGAAGCCGATGCTGAGAAAGACGCAGCGTTTGGGAGGAGCGGCAGGAACTGTTGAGGCAGCCGAAGCGAAGCGCCGAAAACAGATTGATTCCAAAGCCGGGAGCGCGATCAGTGCTCCCGGTCCGCGAAGGAGTTGGCGACGATTGAGTTGTGTCTTCATAACGAAAATCCTCTCCAGGCAAAGCCCAATAGCGACATTGCCGCAACCGAACCCAGTAGCCTCACACAAAGACACGGAGTCATAAAGCGAATCCTTGTCTCGTTTCCTGCCGATGTGCCTTCGCGTGAGATGGAATCAACAATAGATCTAATATTCCCCGCGGGTGCAACGCAATAACCAATTGTTGCCGATCCGCGCTGGATTTTAGCGTGGAAAATTCACGACTTCAGAGGATTTTTTCGTCGCAGAGCGGCCAGGAAACTTCTGTTCAGGGGATGAGTGTCGATTTGAAGCGGAACGCCCTTGCGGCACGTGCGATTCAGTCGGACTCACAGCATGTGATTGACGCCGCCCAAGCTGTCATATCCATCGACGAAGAACCACATCATGCCATCGTCGTGTCAGTGCACCTAACAAAGAAAGGTTTCGAGAATCTCTCCGGTCGGACGGGACGGAAGGCTACGTTCACCCGTTGTTGAAAATTCATCCAGGTATTGCGCTCGCCGACACTGTGAAACTGATCGAGGACAATGCGTCGAAGTGGATTCACGCAAACTGCGGTAGCCCGTCAAAACAGCGGGGCGCTCATCTCTTTGTTCATCTTCTCCCAGATTGCCCGCAGCTCTGTGACGCGTTCGGGGTGGGCATCAGCCAGATTGGTGGCTTCAGAAATGTCGCTCGAAAGATCGTAAAGCTCCCACGGTGCATTGCCGGGATTGAGCTTGCGGCCCATCCGTAGCAGCTTCCAGTCACGGTGGCGCAGAGCGGTCTTTCCCCCCTGTCGCCAGAACAGCGTTTCGTGTGGACGGCTCTTATCTTTGCCGCTGAGGAACGGAAGCAGATCTACGCCTTCAACCTGTTCAGGAATTTTCGCCCCCGCAACCGTGGATGCCGTGGCGAAGATATCCATCGAACTGATCGGTTTTTCGTAGACGTTGCCCGCAGGAAGATGGCCCTTCCACTGGACCATAAAGGGCACTCGGATCGCGCCTTCGTACATCTGACCTTTCTCACCACGTAACGGCAGATTAGAAGACGTGAGTTCCCGAGTCGGACCACCGTTATCACTCAGAAAAAAGACGAGCGTGTTTTCTTCGAGGCCCGATTTTCGCAGTTGATCCATCACGGCGCCGACGCTGTCATCCATATTGGCCAGCATGGCCGCGAAGATGCGGCGGTGGATGTCTTTGATGTGAGCAAACTTCTTCATATATGCGTCCGCGCCCTGCAGCGGACTGTGGACGGCGTTGTACGCGAGGTACAGAAAGAACGGCTTGTCATCATGGCGATCGATGAAGTCCACGGCTTCGCGAGTCAGAGCGTCGGTGAGATATTCCGTTTCCACCACAGGCTGGCCACCACGCACGATTGGGTTATTGGCGTCGTAGTCCGGTTCGTCGTTGCCCATGTGCGTGCCGTAGATCAGACCTTTCTTTCCGACCCAACGACCTTTGCCACCGCCTGGCAATGTTTTGCGACGCAGCATCGTCGTCACGCCTTTGTACGGCGGCGGGACAAAGTAATGGCCTTCGTGAGTAAAGCCGAAGAATTCGTCGAAGCCGTGTCGAAAGGGGTGATACTTTGCACCGCCTCCCTGATGCCATTTGCCGATCACGCCCGTCGTATAACCGGCATCGTGCAGAGTCTCGGCAATCGTGACCTCGCTGGGCGGCAGACCGAAGCCGGGTTCTTCATTGCGAGCCCCTGTGGGATTGAATTCGTAGCCGAAGCGTGTCGGTGTGCGGCCGGTCAGCAATCCCGCTCGAGACGGGCTGCAATTCGGGGCAGCAACATAACCGGAAGTAAACCGAACGCCATTGGCTGCAATCGAATCAATATGTGGTGTAGGAA
>CAYZYB010000426.1:0-5066 GCA_964481505.1 uncultured Planctomycetaceae bacterium
GTGCCCTGGTTCCCATCGTTTCAGGGAGAATGCGCTTTTGATTTCAAAGAAGGCCAATGGTACACCATGACGGTCGAATTTTCCGAAGACGAAGTGATCGCTCATGTCGATCACAATCATGTCGCATTGGCCAGGCATCCCATCATTGATCAGCAGCGAACGTACTTTGCTTTTCAGGTAGATTCGCCCGGAGCGTCCTTCGACAACGTCGAACTTCTGAGCGCCAAACAACTTCGCGAATGGCCCGCAGAGCGAGACACTTTGTGGGAACAACAAACGGCTCGCCCACTGATCGCTCGCGAACCCAAAGAACGTTATCAGCGTCTGAAGGCGACCACGTTCGACACGTTGTATCGCACCGACGAAAAGTTTCGGGCGCTGGTTTCAGCGGTCAACGCCGCGAAACAGACGGAACGCGATACCTTCCCGGATGTCTTTACGTCGATCAAGTCGCTGCGAGCAAAGATCACAGAGTATCGCAGGCAGTTGCTGGAAGAAGATCCGCAATACAAGGTGACTCGAGATGCCGTGCACCGTGCGGATCGAGAAATTACGTCATGGTTGGAATCTGAAACGCCCAATGTCCCTGACCGCAAGTCGCCCAAATACGCGGCGGAGATCGAACGAACGCGGCTCCGCAGTGTCGATGAACCTGGGTTGCAGGCATTGGTGAAACGTCGTGATGAGCGTCAGCAGATGCTCGAAGCCGCTTATCCAAAGTTGTTTGTGACCGACGAAGAACTCCGCAACACGCAGCGATCTGCTCGAGCGTCCCGGAAAGAGGATCCTGCCTTTAAGGCAACGCTTGCGAAAACTTCTGAAGCGGTGAAGGCGGAACGCGAATATCTGCTGAACGCAAACGCAGAATTGGCCTCGCTGCATGAAGAGCTGTTTGGGCGATAGGCTGGCGACGTGGTGTGTGCGAAGTTTTATTCGGTCTGAGTTTCTTCAAACACAACCAGCAGCAAGGCCATGGATGGATTCTTCACGCAGTGGTTCTCCTGTTGAGCTATTTTGTCTTCCAGAGTCTTGCCAGCAGGTCGTGCATCGGGCGATCGTGAGTTTTGAGTTCGCTGCGATCGAAGGGATAGAAGTCGTTGCGACCGAAGTACGCTTCTGTTGTTTCCGCAAAATACTCTTTGTGGTTCGAAAGAGCGTACGCTTTGTCGGTGACTGTTTTTTTACCGGTGAAGCGTTTGACGGATTCGTAGGTTCCGGAATCACGAGCTAATTCGAATGTGGCGATGATGCGTGGCTCATCAAATCCCAGTACCTGATCATGATAGGCGTGAGCCAACTCGTGCAGCATCAGAAACGGCATGCGGCGATTTTCGAATTCAAAGATGGCGACGTTGCTGATTTCGACCGCCTTGACCATGGCCGGATCGCGACCGTTGTCTTTCAACCACCTGGCACCGGGATGATATTCGCACCGTGGTCTTTCGTTTTCGTATTCCGGATTGATCCACACGGGCACCTTTCGCATTTTTGCGACAGCTTCTGCCGGTACAGTATCGACAACTCGCTGCAGCTGAACAGACAGCAGTCGCAACATCGTGTGAGTGGCTTTGATGCTGTCTTTGTCGTTCCACAGTTGATCATTGAGATGCAGTGTCCAGCCCTGCATCGTGAATGTGGCGTGATGCGGCAACCGAAACAGCTCTTCATCTGTAAGCTGGGGCAGACGTTTGAGTTGTTTGGCAAGGTGCTGTTTTATCTGCGTGCGATCGCGCAGATCCTTGCCAACGTTTGCACTGTCATCGGCCTGAGCGAACTTCGGCAGCGCTGTCACAAACAGAACGGCGAGTGTAAGAGGGATCACTTGTTTCATTTGGGTTCTCGTTGTTTTGCGATGTTGTCAGCCTGAATGGCTTTCATAAGAGCTTTGCTCACACGGCCGATGGCTCCACGACCTTCGTCAATGCGATCGTTAACATCGTACCGCGTGTCGTCGTTGGTCGGTTCCCAGAATTCCTGACGTTGCTGTGAGCTCATGGGTTTTAAGGGTCGCATTAACCGTAATCCGATGCCTCGTGCCGGGTCGGTGGTGAACCACCAGGGACTCTTGGGTAAGTCCGGGTCGTAATCTCGCCACGTTTCGTGGTCGGACGGCAGGCGTGATGCCGATCGGCATTTTTCGGCAGGGAATTCCCACGAACCACCGCGTACGGTTCTCGGATCGATCTTGTCTGTTCGTGACCAGTTTTGTGCTGCATTTCGGACGAAGTCTGAAGTGGTGTATTTCACGCAGTGATCGTGCGTCCATTCTGCGACGTTGCCATACATGTCGTACAGACCCCACGGATTCGGTTTCTTCAGCCCGACTTTGCGCCAGCCGGCGTCGTAGGAATTTTCTTTGTACCACGCGTAATCGCTGAGCTGTTTTGGGTCGTCGCCGAAGTGCCAGGCGGTTTTTGTTCCGGCTCGACAGGCGTATTCCCATTCGGCTTCGGTTGGCAGGCGAAACTGACTTTCCGTAATCAGCGACATCCATTTCGAATACTGTTTGGCGGCATACAGCGTCACTGTGATGATTGGCATGTCGACGTGCTCGCCGTATTCGAAAACATAAGCTGGTTCATAGATGACAGTGGGGGCAGATACGGCATCGACTTCTGTGATGTTTTTTTCGTCTTTGATAGTCGTGTATTTTTTGTATGAGAAGTTCTTAAAGATCGAATACATCTTCATGTAGTGCCGGTACTGTCCCTGAGTGACTTCATGTCGTGCCATCCAGAATGGATCTACGTTGACTTCTATCTGTGGACCTTCGATTTCGCTTCGGCCCGGTTCTGACGCCGGGCTTCCCATGGTGAATCGTCCGCCGGGAATGGGCTCCATCCAGAACGAAGCATCGGTGCCGGTGATTTGAACTTTGTACGGTACCATGTAACCGCGATCGATTTTCACGAATCGACCGGCCGTTGGTTTGTCCTTCACGATTCCGGGAGTCTCTGCCGCCGTTGCTGATTTCAGCAGCAGGCTGGACAGTACTGCCATGAAGATTGCCTGGACGAGTAGTGACTCGCACCAGCTGTTTGCTGTCGCTTTGCGGTCCTTTTTGCGGCCAACACTGTTTCGATTTGTGTCGTTCATGAGGGAACTCAGTCTGCTGGAATTATCGCACCAGTTTTCGGTCACGGACTTCAAAATACTCCAGCAGCTGGTCATTGTCGACTATGTGCGTTTTCCACACGGTAATGGGATGTCTTCGCCTGCCGGGGCGTTTTGGGGGTCTGCTCTCGTGACCGTCATGGCGTTGATTCAAGCCGCCGAGTGAGGCAGCGAAGAATCTGGGTGGTTGCTCATTACCGCTTTGGTATCTAAACCACGGAGTGCACAGAAAACACAACGGGGAATCGCGTGGTCGTTCGTGTTATTTGTTGTGGAATCGATTGGGGCGTATAGCTTCGGCTTTCCCGTTACTCGGGTGAGACGACTCGGCGAATTCGCTACACTTTGGTTATTGGTGTTGCCGAAGACATTTTGAAAAGCCTGTTCCATGACGTCGATCCGTTTCCTGAGTTTTGTTGCTGCTGTTGTTTGCAGCATCCGTGTTTTGCCCGCACAAACAGTATCGTTCGACGATCCGAAGCCACAGCGTTATCAGCTGACCGCTCGAGCAAGCGAGATTGATCCGCGCGTTAAGGCTTATCCAGCGATCGATTTTTTAATTGCTACCAAAGAGGGCAAGCCCGCTGATACTCAACAGGCCGCGGTAGACACCCGTGTGGCTCCGAAGGGGCGAATGGTGATCTGGCTGATGGGACACAATCAGGGTTTGTTTGATCGTTGGAATAGTTATGGTCTGCATGCAATTCGAGTGCACTACGCGAACAAGTGGTTTTCAAAATGCTGTCGAGAGAAACCGGTTGGCGAACATTGTCGCGGCAACATTCGTTTGGAGGCGGCGACGGGCGAAGACTACAGCGAGGACGTCGAGATTGCGAAACCCGACGGGATGATGGAGCGAGCGTTTCAGTTTGTGAAATGGTTGAGCAAAGAGAATCCGCAGGGGAAGTGGGAGCAGTTTTTGAGCGCCGATGGCAGGGGGTTAAACTGGGATAAAGTGATTGTGTCCGGTAGCAGTCACGGTTCGACGACGGCTGCACGCTTCGCGAAACATCAAAAGGTGGCTCGCGTTGTTGCGTTGTGTGGTCCTCGCGACAACTATCAAACGTGGCAGGCGCTGCCATCTGCGACACCCGCGAATCGTTACTTCGGATTTTCGCACGTGCTGGACGGCGGCTGGACGGCGGATCACTATTGTCGCAGCTGGGAACTGCTGGGGCTGCATAACTATGGTCCGATTGTGAACGTCGACAAGACGAAAACGCCATATGGAAACACGCGTCGGTTGATCACGGACTTTGATGTCAAAGGTGATGCCAGGGTCGCTCACAGTTCTGTCCAGCCGGGCAGCCGAGCATTCAAAGGGCCGGATGGAAAATTCATGCACGAAGATGTCTGGCGATACCTATACACGCATTCGATGGATGCTGTCGGCAAGGCGGTTCCGATGGACAACAACTGCAATAAAGAACAGCAGCAGTAGAAGTTTCCGCAACGTTCTTCGTGAACGCATTGGAAGCTCGCATCACACTTCATCTTCGGCGGCGAATTCGCTGTTGAGGTGTGCGTGCAGTTGTTCTTTGACGTGTTCCGGCAGCAGCTCGTACCCTTCGTGATCTTCAAACCAATTGCCGTCGGCCAGCATGACCGAAACCGCTTCGGATTCTTCGATGATGTCGGGTTCTGCCAGGCGATGATAGATCCAGTGCCCGCGCTGCGTGTACCACAGCTTGTCGTTGATCCGCACGGCTTTTGTTGTTTCAAACCAGCGGCCGTCTTTGATTCGTAATCGCATCGCTGCTTTCCTTTTGTTGTCACTCGACGACTCGCGTTGGTTGATCGCGAAAGACAATTATTGGTTTTGCTGCCGGATAGTCCAGCCGTGCTTCATTGTAACTTGAGGGGATTACAACGCGAAAACGCTGAGTTTGACGGTGTTTGTGTGCTGTCGAGAATTTCTTAATTGCAGTCGATGGCCAGAAACAGGATAATAA
>CAYZYB010000427.1:0-5055 GCA_964481505.1 uncultured Planctomycetaceae bacterium
GCCCTTTCTGGTGGAAAGGAGTTCGGCTTGCCAGGGTGCTAACGGCTCAGCGTCCTGGTTTCTTCACCGAACCAGTTGCGGCTCACTCAGGAGTCCTGATCCACAGACAAAACGCCAAATCGACGAATGCAGTCGCCTGGACCGCATGGCGATCAGCTCTGAGTGATGCTGAGCCTTCAACGAAAATTCTGCCCCGGGCCTATTGAGATCATCCGGCTGGCCATTGGGACGAAATCAACGCTTTCCGTGATGCACCAAAATACGTACCTGATCCAAACTCGGAGCTCCGGCAGTCGACAGTTGAAACTGCACCGTTCGATTGTCGCTGGCCAAAATCTGCATCAAATCGTCCGACTCATTAGAGCCACGCATTTTTGACACCTGAGAACCTATGGCCCTCCTTGTTTGCTCGAAACAGAACGTCGAATCTGTTTGCTGCAGCTCATCATGGGATCGAATCAACGCAACCACGGGTGAGCTAAATGTGATTTGCCCAGACAACGTCCGCGCTTGGGACTGGGCGTCGTGACTGAAGTGCAGAAGATAACTGTCCAGTCGTGTACCAGCGGGAATCCCAAGGTCTCGATATTCAACAGGCGAGTCAGTATTTCCAAATGTTGACTTTATGACGAGTTCCTCCGCCAGCACGACTTGAGATTTTTCTTTGTATAACCAAGCGGAGAGTGGTTGTGTCTGTGCTGGCACGAGGCTGGTCATTGGTTCCGACCAGAATGAAAGAGACTCGGGCAAACGTTCCACACCGGCGAGAAACGCCAACGGCTTCGAAAATGTTTCCGGGCGAAAACCGATCAATAAAGGTCTTTCGCTGGCCACATCAAGCCTCGCTGCAATACCCGATGTAAGACGCAGCGTTTTCGGCGTGGCTGAATCGCCCGCTTCGGCATTCACGACACCCTTCAAAACATGAGCCTCACTAGTGCCCCGACTCGAAGCACTCACTCCAAAACTCGTTCCTATATCCACAAACGAACCGCTGTGTGTGTGAACTGTAAATCCAGTTGCCTTTGATGGCACGTGAAAAGTGCATATACCGGCATCAAGGAAGCAGTTCAGGTTCACGTCGATCTGTAGCCGCACTTCACCGGTAATCGCACACTGAACGCCGTTCGCAAATGTCAGAATCGCGGTCCCTTTTTTCAACTCGATCCAGTCGCCGACATTCCAAACAGACCCATTTGGCAATTGGTTGATGTCAGCATCCTGCGCCCATTCCGCATAGATACTCGCAGTCAAAACGGCAGCCTGAGCGATCTCGTCGATCGGCTCGCTGGATACCGGCTGCTTCATTGCTTCTGTTTCGGGCTGTGTTCCTGACCGGAAAAGCAAACTCAGAGCAAACGTCAATACGACACACACTGCCGCCACCCAGGTGATCCAGAAGGCGCGAATGCCCGGTCCTGCCGGTTTCGGGGGAGGGACCGTCGCTGGCGAATCTTCACCGTGATAGCACACCTGAAGAAAGTGATCGATCTCTGTCAGTCGCAGGTAGTCCTCACGGACCTTCGGGTCGGAAAGCAGTATTTCCTCCAGTCGGCGAACCTGAGTCACGGTCAGGTTCTGATCCAGGACTGCTCGGAAAAGCTCATCAACTTCGGTGTCGTCCTGAAATTCGTGCATGAGTCAGACTACCTTCCGTGCAACACAGTCCAGAAGAGCGAGCCGAATTCGATATAGGAGAGCCGACGTTGCATTCTGTGACTTTCCCTGCTGTTGAGCGATCTCGGAAACGGACAGGCCATCTACGTAACGCGCGTGAATTGTCGCCCGTTGAGTGTCCGGTAATTTCACCAGGCATTCTTCCAGCCGATCTCTGCGTTCATCCGCCTCCTGGGAGTGTTTGTCGTGATCGGCGGCCAGAGTCTGGATCAATTCTTCGCCAAAAACTATCGGGCTCCGCTTCGCATCCCGCTGATCTGAAAGTACGCAGAAATGAGCGATTCGCCTTGACCACGCACCGAAATCTGTTCCCCACCGAAATTCCGACGCCTTGCGCCAAATCACGAGATTTGTTTCCTGGAGCAGATCTTTTGCGCGATGGTGCTGCCCGGCAACCAAGGTCAGCACGTATCGATAAAGCAATTCCTGTGAAGAAGTTAGCAACGACACGAATTCTTCAGTACGTTTTTCGGATAACACCTGCGATGTCAAGGTAATGCCTTCGCAATCCGTCATTGAAGATTCAATAACTTGAGGACCGGAACTGAGACCACCACGCTCCTAACATTCCAAATCCCGGTGGTTCATGACGGAGATATTCAGAAAAATCTCCAAAACCTGGCAAATCCAACTTTTGCGACCATCGAAACGATCGCGTGAAAATCGCACCCCGCTGTGACCTGCTGAATGTGCAAGTGGCTGAACAGGAGTGTCATCGCCAACTGAACCGAGATGGAACTCCTGCTGAACCGCTGGAGAGCAAACGACTGCCCCGCGCATTTCCTTCCGTACTCCCGAACCAGGGTTGCGTCCGCAAGCACATTTCGATCACTTGGTACATTCACCTTCACTGCCGCAAATCAACAGGATGCGATCAGCTGGATCAATGACGCCGCGGGCATTGGTGGGATGATGATGCCGACGTGCTGACTGTCTGTCACACGCCATGATCAAAGATCTCCTGGTTGTGCACGACTGATGTCGCTCGGTAGGATATCGACAGGACAGGGTCCTGTTCGAATCAATGGGAGGGCAAACATGGCTGCTGCCATGACCCACCGGCCTTTTGCTGTTGCCAGAAAATCTTTGGAGCGGAACAACATGACCTTCGTGCAAGTCATTAGCACATCGAGCTTAATCGCTCTCTCGTTTCTTCATGTTGGAAATCCTGCCAATCCTTTCCATGCGGCAATTGCGGAAGAAACTCCGCGTCGCCCTAACATCGTTGTGATCATGGTCGATGACCTGGGTTACTCAGACCTCGGCTGCTACGGCGGCGAAATCGAAACGCCGCGGATTGATGCTTTGGCAAAGTCCGGCTTGAGGTTTTCGCAGTTCTACAACACGGCAAAATGTCATTCGTCCCGTGTGTGTTTGCTGACGGGACAGTATTGCATTGCTGCCGGTGACACTTCGATGAAGCATGCGGTGACTTCAGCCGAAGTGCTCGGCCAGAATGGCTACTTTACAGCAATGACGGGCAAGTGGCACTTAAAAGAGGAACCGACTGACTTCGGATTCGACAGGTACTTTGGGCATCTCAGTGGTGCGTGTAACTTCTTTAAGGGAGACAAAACGTTTCGGCTCAATGGCAAACCGTGGAATGTGCCCGAACAGGGATTTTACACCACGGTTGCAGACGTAGATTTTGCATTGCAGTTTCTGAAGGAAGCTCGCACAGAGCACAAGCCCTTCTATCTCTACATCGCCTTCAACGCTCCTCACGCGCCGTTGCATGCTCTGCCGGAAGACTACGCGAAATACAAGGGACGCTACGATGCCGGTTGGGATGTCATTCGGGAAGCTCGTGTGGCAAAGCAAAAGCACGTCGGGTTGTTATCCGAAGAACTGTCGCCGAGTCCTCGGCCTGAGCACGTGCCGGCGTGGAATGATCTCAAAGAGTGGCAGCAGAAATACGAAGCCAATCGCATTACGACACTTGCCGCTATGATCGACCGCGTGGACCAGGAAGTCGGTCGCCTGGTGGATGACCTAAAAGCCAACGGCGAACTGGACAATACGTTTCTGCTGTTCGTTTCTGACAATGGCGCCTGTCCGTACGATCGGCGAAAACCTGTTTTGGATGTTGAGCCGACGAACGGCGACATCAGCCTGGGAGATTCCACGGGCTGGTCGTGGGCCCGCAACAGTCCGTTTCGGTATTACAAACAGAATCAATTCGAAGGCGGCATTTCGACACCGGCGATTGTGCACTGGCCGGCAGGGCTTAAGGTAAAGCCTGGTGATATCGTCACACATCCAGCCCATCTGATTGATGTCCTGCCAACGCTTGCAGAAATTTCGAACAGCAAAATCCCAGCAGCGTGGGATGATCGAGACCTTAGACCTGTTTCCGGCGTTTCGCTGAAACCTGCCCTTGATGGAAGCCAGCCATCTCAGCGCCCACCGATCCATCTGTTGTTTTCGCAGGACCGCGGGCTGCGCGACGGCGATTGGAAACTGGTCAGCTTTCAAGGCAAGGCGTGGGAGCTGTACAACGTGGCCAAAGATCGAACAGAATTGCACGACCTCGCGAAATCAGAACCTGAACGACTACAGTCTATGGTTCGTGTGTGGACACAGATGGCAAAGGACGTGCTGCACGCCAGGCCGAGTGTTTACAAGGCCGCCACGACCAGTGGACCGCCACACCAGCATCGTGAATGGACGAATTTCGCCGCTGAAACTCCTGACGAATACGTTCGAAGAAAGGACGCGTCAAAGGCAGGGTCGGGGACTCGTCCAAACGCCAAAGCAAAGGCCATTCGCGCTCGCAAGAACACAACTCTCAAAATCACTGGCAACGAATTACGACTGCAATTCACGGGCGACGATCCGGGCATTGCGATGGACTTACGCAACGCGAAACTTCCGGTCGGCCCGTATAAATTGACGTTCCGTTTGAAGGGCGGCAGTAAAGACGGTGGCGAAATGTTCTTCACCACCAACCCAACCGTCACTCTGCCGCGTGGTGAACGAGAGACGTTCGTTGTGAATGCCGATGACAGGTGGCAGAACCTGGCAATCGACCTGCCGACTTCTAAGCAGATCTATCAGCTACGCCTCGATGTTTGTAGCGGCATCGGCAGCGCGACAATTGCCGATCTGAAACTGTCGTCCACTGACGGCAAAGTTTTGCTGGCCTGGCCTGCGTCTAAAAAGGCGGCACAGAAGTGACGATCGGCCGGTTTCGATGCCTGAGCGCATTCTTTCCGTGGCAAAGTGGACCGGTTGGCTGTTCTGTAGAACCTACTTCGCGGAATCGTGTCGAGTGCTCCGGGGCGGACCTCGTCGGAGGCGAGGTTTGGTGATAGAATCCCTCACGATTTCAGCCATTTATCGGAGTTTTCCATGAGAACCGTCGCACCACTCGATAGT